>JAYUYX010000216.1:0-21149 GCA_043752205.1 Chitinophagaceae bacterium | reverse complement strand
AAGTTCGGTAAGGTAGTTTTTTGCCGTACCGGGGCTGTAATGGCCGGCGGCAAAAATGTCGGAAGTGCGTTGCAATGCATTTGTTGCAAATTGTGTTAGCGTTTTTTTCCATCGTAATATATTTTATATGAAATGGAAAAGTAAAAAAGAAAAAGGAAAGTTCGTTGCGATAGCAATGTTGGTTCAACTCATAAATATACGCAACAATTTGTATAGAAATGTATTAATTTTCAATGCAAAACTATACAAACTATGCTGCTTAAATATTGGAACGAAAAGCTGCAAATAGGGTTGGCGGATTGGAAAGCTGTGTACCAATTTCCGCAAAAGAGTTGATGGAAAAGGAAATTCACCAGGGCAATCTTTATTACCGTTGCAAGGGCTCAAATAAACGGGTAAGTTATAAACAGATAAAAGCCGGGTTGATAAAAAAGCAAATTTGTATACAAGAAACTTTATTTGTTTTACCATTTTTAAGAGGCCGGGTAACTTATTTGCCAGATATCTTTTTCATTATAGAATCTTCTTCTTCTGCTTTTATTACAACAATGCTGTCGCCAACACTATTTGGAATGGTCATGGATAAGACATACTGCTGCAGCTTCCATTCATTGTTTTGTTTTACCACTACACCGGAGCCACGGCAGATCTTCATCTGTGTGCTAAGCAATTCATCAAACCAGGCAATGTCTTCATATTTGCCAAAATAAATATTGCGCTGTATGGATGTAAAATTCCAGGCTTTCTTTCTATCAAAGAATGGCTTTGCCCAAACCATGAATGCTTTTTTATCCCAGTGCTCTGTAGCATCGGTTCCCAGAAAAGTTGCATCAGCTGTATAGAAATTAAAATAAGCATCATAGTCTGCACGGGCGGCAACAACATTAAAGGAATCTAACATGGCAGCTATCTGCTTTTTGCTGGCGGAGTTATCTGTAGTAGTGGCAGAAGAACTTTTATCGTTCTTACTGTTTTGGTCGCCCGCAGGGCCCTGTGGGCAGGCAAAAAGAAATAGTGTACATACAAGTACAGCAAAAAAAAGAATCTTTTGTTTCATGCAATTATGTTTTGTTAGTGCATCAGTTTGAATATGTCAGGTTAAGCCTGTCGAAACCGTTCAATTTTAATAACCCGCCTTCGACAAGCCTGTCTGCCGACAAAGGCAGGCTCAGGCTGACAACTTTTTTGAGAATGTAAATTTTTCAACTCATGCACTACGATTATGTTTTGGTTAAATGATAAATTATAACAACCCATACAAGGCCCTTAATCTTTCCCTGGTCATTTGTTTTTCCCAATCCAGGCCTAATGCGTTTTCCCAAAGGGGTTTCATGCCCAGCGATACATTGATCATCTTATCAAAATCTTCCTCACTTAAGCCTGCGCAAATGTTTTGTGGAATATCAATGTTGTTCTTCTCAACCATGTATTTAAATTCTTTAACACCTTCCGGGTAAAATTCTTCCAGCTTATCAAATACAATACAATTGCCAATACCATGTTTGGTGCCCAGCAAATAACTGAGGCCATAACTTACTGCATGTGCCACGCCTACCTGGCTGTAAGCAATGCTCATGCCCCCGGCATAAGATGCCATCATCAGTTTATCATCACTGTCGGCATCCCAGCCATCCCCGCCTCCCGGACGGGCAGGTTTATTTACATACACATCTCTGCATAATTGTAATGCTTTTTCACCATAGCTTTTGCTGAACTCATTTAAATAAGTGCCGTTCAAACTTTCAATGCAATGTATGTAGCAATCCATGCCGGTATAAAAACGCTGGTTGGCAGGGGCGTTCGCTGTTAATTCAGGATCGAGTACGATCTGGTCGAAGGGTGTAAAGTCAGAATTCATGCCCAGCTTTTTTGTTGGGCCGGTGAGTACTGTTGTGCGGCTCACCTCTGCACCTGTACCGCTTAATGTTGGTATGCCTGCTTTATATACGCCGGCATTTTTAACCAGGTCCCAACCCTGGTAATCGGCACTGCTGCCCGGGTTGTTCATCATTAAGGCAACTGCTTTAGCAAGGTCCATAGCGCTGCCACCACCAATACCGATGACGCCGCTTACGGTTCCAAATTCTTCTTTAAGTTGATTTGCAAGATTGTCTACATAAGTTGTCTTGGGTTCGTAGGTTACATCAACATAAATTATTTTATCGTTGCCGCGTACAGGTACACGGTTAGCTAATTCTTTTCCTTCGAAATAATGATCTACTAAAAAAACCATTGGAGCTCCATCCTTACGATGCGGCGCAATGATTTCATCTAACTGGTTAAAGGAACCACGGCCATAAACAACGTAGCCAACCATTTTAAAATTTCTGAATGCCATAGTTTGATTTTATACTGCTACGAAATTACAGGATTTTGTTTTGCCTTCGGCAAAAGAGCCCGCCACGGATTGCACGGATTTACACGGATTGAATCGTTTGGTAATGTTGGCCCGCAGATATCGCAGATGTTGCAGAAAAAGGAAATTTACATCTGCGTTATCAGCGAAATCTGCGGGAATATTTTTTCCGTGTAAATCCGTGTAATCCGTGGCAAAATTATTTTAGCAGCGAAGCTGCTCTTATTAGATCTTCTGGCGTATCGATCTCCACACCCATGTATGCTGTTACCACCATCTTTAATGATATGCCGTTCTCTAAATAACGAAGGCATTCAATTTTTTCAGCAGCCTCAAGCGGGGTGATGGGCCATGATGTGAAATTTAATAAAGCCTGTTTGCGGAATGCATATACTCCGATATGTTCATAATAAACAGGACTGATATTTTTATCTCTATGATAAGGAATAGGGCTGCGGCTGAACATTAATGCATTGTTGTTCTTATCAACTGCAACTTTTACATAATTAGGATCGGCAATGAATTGTTCTTCCTGCAGCACCTGCATTAAAGAAGCCACCTGTACATTTTCATCACTAAAAACTTCCAGTAATTTTTCAAGGGGCTCTTTTTGTACAAAGGGTTCATCGCCCTGTACATTCACAACAATATCTACATTCATATTTTCAATCGCCTCTGCAATACGATCGCTGCCGCTTTCGTGCTCTTTAATGCTCATCACAGCTTTGCCGCCGTTGTTTAAAATTTCATTGAAAATAATTTCACTGTCTGTTACTACCATCACTTCATCAAAAAGTTTTGTGGCAACGGTATTATTGTAGGTATGGAGGATAACAGTCTTATCGCCCAGCAACTGCATAAGTTTGGCGGGAAAACGTGTGGCGGCATAGCGTGCCGGTATCATGGCAATTTTCTTCATAGATCAGTTCAAATTTTAAAAGAAGGAGGTAATTCCACCAGGCTGTTATTACAATTTGTACAACGGTATCGTTTGCTATAGGTTGATGTTTGTCCAAATAAAACCTGATTCTTCAGCTTGCCCCAAAAATCGGTTGGGATATTTGTTTTTTCTTCCACAACCAATGAATGGCTTTTACATTTAGGACAAGGAATGTCTTTTAAATAATCATCCTCTGCTTCTTTCATTAAAGCCACAGCACGATCAAAATCATTTACTTCAACCAGTAACTTAATACCACCCACGGCAGGATTAAGCAAGGGGTCAATAGTTACAATATGCTCATCCTTCATCTGGCATTTGATATTGTTTTCGGTAAGCAGGCCCATGGTCATATTGGCCAGCATATAATTATCGTAAGAGGCTATCTGTTTAAATTCCATGTTTAAAATTACTTAATAAAAGGGAATGGTTCTGGAGATAAAAAACCGCTTTCATTTTTGGAAAGCGGTTTAAATTTATGAGTTCCAGTTCCCCCTTTAGGGGGTTAGGGGGCTTTAATTATTCAACATCAGTGGCATTACCAGCATCAACAGTTCTTCTCCTTCGCCCTGCTCTGTTGGTTTAATGATACCAGCCTTTGTTGGCGTGCTCAGTTCCATATTAATGTCACCGGTATCGGCACCGCCCAACATTTCAATTAAAAATTTAGCATTGAAAGCAATTTGAAGGTCCTCGCCATCGTACTGGCAGGCCATGCGCTCATTACCTTCAAAACTAAAATCAACATCCTGTGCAGCCAGTTGTAATTCACTGCCACTGATGCTTAGTGCAACCTGGTTGGTGCTTTTGTTACTGAACACACTCACACGGCGTAATGCATTTTGAAAATCATGTTTGTTTACCGTCATCTTATACGGGTTGTCTACCGGTATCACTACTTTGTAATCCGGAAAACGGGCATCTATTAACCGGCAAACCAGCTCTGTTGTACCATGAGATACAAATAGATGATTGCTGTTGTAAGAAATATTCAGCTCATCATCATTATCTGGTAAAGCACTCTTTAATAAATTCAATGGTTTTTTAGGAACGATGAAAGAATCCTTACTGGGGCAGCTTACATCGGTACGGGTGTAACGCACCAGGCGATGGGCATCTGTTGCAACAAAAGTGATTGATTTTTTATCCAGCTCAAAATAAACACCCGTCATTGCAGGGCGAAGGTCATCATTGCTCACAGCAAACAAAGCTTTGTTGATAGCAGTAACCAGGGCTGAGGAGCTCATGGTAAAAGCATTGGCATCATCAGCAGCGGGTTCTTTTGGAAAGTTATCCGGTGTTTCTCCCATCACTTTATACTTACCATTATCGCTGGTAATTTCAACCGCAAAATTTTTGTCGATGTTAAAAGTGAGTGGCTGCTCTGCAATATTTTTTAAGGAATCGAGTAAGATCTTTGCAGGGATGCATACTTTACCACTATCCTTTGCTTCAATATCCAGGTGAACTTTCATAACCGTTTCCAGGTCGGTAGCCACAACGGTGAGTTTGTTCTTTTCAATCTCAAACAAAAAATCTTCAAGTATGGGGAGCACAGTATTGGCGTTGATAACACCACTGATCTGTTGCAGTTGCTTAAGCAGGGCCGATGAGGAAACAATAAACTTCATAATTATATTCTTTAGTTGGCAAATATATAAAATTAACGGGGCTAAAAATACAGGGTTAATTTCAAATTGTGGCTTTGGGTTAACCTCCCCCAAGAGCTGTCGCCCGTTCCTTTTCAAAGAACTCCAAAAGAGAGGACTTTAAGGCCTGCTGATTCTATGAGATCAGAGATTGTGCTGTAATTATTGCCTTTATTGCATTGCATTTTTTATATTTATGATGAATGCCAAAACTTTTGCTTTATATAACTATCACCTTTTGCTTGCTGTTTTTACAGGTACAAACTTTTTCACAGTCAACACAGGTGATATTTTACAGCACAAAAGACGGGCTGCCATCAAACTCCATTTACAGGGCTGTACTGGATAACCATGGATTTTTGTGGATAGCAACCGATAACGGACTGGCCAAATTTGATGGTAAAAATTTTAAACCCTATACCACGGCCCAGGGCCTGCCCGATAACGAGATAACAGATATTTTTATTGATAGTAACCAAAGGATTTGGGTAACACCCTTCCGGCGCACTACCGCATATTACAACCCGGTTAAGGATCGTTTTGAGAATGAAGACACCGACCCGGAATTACGCAAAATTGAGTTGGGCAATGCCAACAGGGGCAGTGTATTGCAGTATGGGGGCATTGCTTTCTCTAATAACTACCGCGATTTTTTTGTTTATAAGAAAGGAAAAGTAGTTGTATATAAAGGATTGATGCCTGCCAGAGCTGCTACTCCCGAAAAGATCATTGAATTCAGTCCGGAAAAATACCTGCTTATCAGCCAGGACGCTGTAAGGGTTTTTATGAACGGGGGTTTTAACCAATCATTTCCGCTAGACAATGAATCTTTTTACAGCGAGTATTTTAATAAGACCTTGTACATAAGCTCTGCCAATAAAATAAAAAAATACAGGGTTGATGAAAATGGAGATATTAAGCTGTTACTTGAAAAAACGCTTCCATTCACCATCCGCATTTTTTGTAAGGCAGGTAAGGATCTTGCGGTTACTACCTACAACCGTACCACCTACCCGGTTGATACCGCTACGCTTGAATTAAAAGATCCGCTGCTGTATAATATAGCGGTGCGTAATGTACTGGAAGATAAAAATGGCAGCACCTGGATATCAACCATTGACAGGGGCCTGATTAAGATCCAGAAAAAAAGAATATCCTCATTTACCATTGCCGATAAGGCACTTAATGATTTGATAGCCCAGAATTTTAATGCGCTAGCTATCTCCAATAAAAAAATATATACAGGAAATAATTACGGTGAAGTTTTTATTTATGATGGTATTTATGATATCAAAAAACGGTCGCTCACCAATGAAAAAAATATGGATGGCGTGGTGCGTAAAATAATTGAACTTAAAAACGAATGGTATGTAGCTGCTCAAACAGGTTCATTTATAATAGACAAAACAACATTGGAAATAACAAAGCGCTTTGAGGGAAAAGAAAATGCATCAACAAAGTCGGCAATGCTGCTTAATGATTCCATTATTTTGCTGGGCTCTCATTCAGTTGCACAAAAATATAACCTGGTCTCGGGTAAAGTGGAAGCCAGTATTGCTAAGCGTATCACTGCATTTGGTATTAATAAAGCCAAACAAATTTATATTGGATCGAACGACGGATTGTATAGATGGGATAAAGATTCGCTATTTTATTTTGGAACAACCTATAAAGCGCTGAGTTACCGGGTAAATACAATTTTTAATACAGCCGATGATCTTTTATGGGCAGGTCTTGGTTCCGATTCACTGCTGGTGCTGAAAGATAATGTACTCATTAAGTCGATCGCACTTGGAGACATTATACCGGGCAATGTTTGCAAATCGCTTTACAGCAATATGCCCAATGTGATCTGGCTGGGCACCAATAAAGGACTTAATAAGATACAATACCAGTATAGTAACGGCAACTTTAGTTTTTACAATACTTTTTTCGGCTTATCAGACGGGCTTATCGGCGAACAGGTTAACGATATCACTATATTCAATGATACCGTGTATGTTGCTACCACGGGCGGCATCAGCTACCTGCCTGCTAATTTACATTTGCCGGTTTCAGACATCACTACATTTGTAACCCGGGTTTCCATACAGGGTATTGATACGCTTGTGCAGAAAGAATATACCCTGCCTTATGACAGGAACGAGATCAGTATTTATTTTTCAGGCGCCGACCTTACGGGTTATTATCCTTTGTTTGAATACCGCCTTAATGAAGGTAACTGGTTGCGAACAGATAAGAATAATATTGAGCTTAGCCTTTCTCCCGGCAGGTATGATATCCAGATAAGGGGATTAAAAAGAGACGGGACCGCATCTTCCAAAACAGAGACCATTTCATTTTATATTAAAACACCCTATTGGAAGAGCGGTATTTTTTGGGCCGTGGTAGTGCTTGGCTTTTTTATCATCAGCCTGCTTATACTGGATAACCGTAATAAACAAAAACGCAAGGCAGAAGTTGAAAAAGTACTCACAGAAAAAAAACTAACCGACCTGGAGATGCAGGCATTGAAGGCACAGATAAATCCACATTTTGTATTTAACTGCCTTAATTCCATCAAGGGTTTTATTTTTGATAAAGACTTTAAGCAGGCTGATAAATACCTTGATAAGTTTTCGGACCTGATGCGTAGCACCATTGACAATTCGGATGCTTCTATAATTTCACTGCACAACGAAATAAGTTACCTGGATAATTATTTACAGCTTGAAAAACTGCGCTTTGATGATAAGTTTAATTACCGTATAGAACTAAGCGATGAACTAGATGCAGATAAGACTTTTGTGCCAGCCATGTTATTGCAGCCCTATGTAGAAAATGCCATAAGGCATGGCATGCGTTTTTTGGAGGATAAAAAAGGACAAATAAATATTACCGCAAAAGCCGAGGGTAATTTCTTAGTTTGTGCTATAGATGATAATGGCATTGGCCGGGAGAAAGCTGCAGCGCTGAGAAGCAAAATGCATATAGAATACCAAAGCAGGGGAATGAATATATCAAGACGCCGGGCAGAGCTTTATAAAATTGAACAGGAAGTGATTGATAAAAAAGATATCAACGGTAATGCCAGCGGCACAACAATTATTGTAAAAATACCACTCGACTTTAAATGATCCACAGGATTAGAAAATGACCAACTGTATAATAATAGATGATGAGGCAAAAAATATTAAGCTGTTGCAAAACATGCTTGAAATGTATTGCCCTTCCATTAATGTGCTTGCTACTGATACAGAAGCAAAGAATGGATTATTATTAATAGATGAACTGCGGCCCCAACTTGTTTTTTTGGATGTTGAAATGCCGCACTTAAATGGGTTCGATCTTTTAAAAAAACTGGAGCCGGTAAATTTTGAGACCATCTTCGTTACTGCTTACAGCCATTATGCAGTGCAAGCATTTGAATATAATGCAACGGGTTATATCACCAAGCCCATCAAATCGGATAAACTTGTGGCTGCTGTAAGCACTGCAGTAAAACGCATTGAAGAAAGAAATATCAATAAGAATCTCTTCTCCATACTGGAACAGAATACCAAACAGGCTGCACCGGATAAGATCCCGCTCTCAACAAGCAACGGATTGATCTTTGTAAAGCTTGCCGAAATCTTGTATTGTGAAAGCAGTGGCAATTACACCAATTTTTATTTAGCAGGGGATAAAAAGATAATGGTAAGCCGCCAACTTGGTGAATATGAAAAACTGTTGCCTGAAGCCAGCTTCACCCGTATACATGATAAGTATATCATCAATCTTTCTTTTATTAAAGAATATATCAAAGGCAGTGGCGGAGACGTAGTGCTGGAGAACGGTAAAGAACTGCCCGTTGCTTCACGGAGGAAGGAAGAGTTTTTAGCCAGGTTTGAAAAATGGATAAAGAGGAAGGTGTAAGGCCTCACCCCAACCCCTCTCCCAAGGAGAGGGAACTCGAATTTGGCAGTACATTATATTAATCCTCATTCATTAATCAGGCAATAGGCCATTGGCTTTCAAACCTTGATCTTCGCTTTTATCTTCTACATTTCCTCCCCCCAAAGGGGAGATAGAGGGGCCGCACTTATACAATCATATCCACCGCTTTTACAATTCTGTAAAATCTTCAGCTTCTTATTTCAATTTTTGTATCAGTAATAAAAAGGCTTTGCCAAAGCCTAAAAACGCTGCGTATGAAAAAAATTAAACTGCTTTTATTGTTGTTGTTACTGGGCGGCAGCTCCGCTTTCGGCCAGATACAACAGATCAAAATTGTAACCTTCACTGTAAAGAACCAGTTGCCTGCATCCATTGATAACTGGACCAATGTGCCCGGATCATTGTTATTGGTTGCACAGCTGCCGCCTACCGTACGGGTAAATGGTATCAGGCTTATCATACAGATAAGGGCCAATGGTGCTATAGTATGCAGCAATAACTCTACGGGAGGATTGCAGGTTGATAACTTTACAACCAGAACATTCAATGCGAATGAATTAACAGGGTCGCTAACAGGCTGTGCAGATTTGAAAGATGGCAATTACACAATTTGTGCACAGTTCTACAATATAGACAGGGTAGCCATAAGCAATGAGGTATGTAAAGAATTTACTGTTGAAACGCCAAAGGAAACTGATTATGCCCCGCCAACTTTAATTACACCGGAGAACGGCAAAAGGTTTTTGAAAAAGGATATGTTGAAGCCGGTTATGTTCCGGTGGACACCACTGGTTCCTAAACCTAAAGAGCCGGTAACTTACCGCTTACGTGTTTGGCAGCTGATGCAGGGCCAGAACGGACCACAGGCTATGCGATCTAACCAGCCATTCATAAGTAAGGATGTAGATAATTTAACGCAGGCTGTTGTTACTAATTTATATGCTGATCCGTGTAAGCCACCATACCTCTGTGATTTTATCTGGACGGTGCAGGCCGTAAACAGGGAAGGAAAACCCATGGGCAGGAATAATGGTACAAGCGAGCCTTATACTTTTAAGATACTGGATGATAATATCAACACAAAAATTGACAGCGTAAAAGTTGGTTGCTGCTTAAATGGCAAACAAACTGTGTATGTTAAAATAGCTAACCTGCATCCTACCAACCAGGCACAGGTAACAGCTATTAAATACAGGGTTAATGGTACGGGTCCGCTTACAACCTTATCGCCTACCACTCCACCTATACCATTTTTAATGGCACCTAATTCATCGCAGGCCTTTACTGCTTTAATTAATTGTGTAGACAGTATGAAGACTATAAAATTTATTGTGGAAACCATCTGGCCTACCGATCCGGATAATATCAACAATGAAACCGCCTGGGATACACTCCGTTGCAGGTGCGATGCCTGTGATGAAAAGAATTTTACATTAAAGGCAAATCCGCCCAATACCATTAACATCAGCAACAATACTATTTCTTTCAGCCAACCGATAACTGTAACAACTACGCCGGCAAAAACCATCAAATCAATTCAGGCAGAGCTTGTTTATTTTGAAATGATTCCCGAAAATGATCTGTGTATACCCTGTAATAAAGATGCAGCAGCCTATGGCCATTTTACAAACAATACTAACAGCCAGGAATGGACGGGGCCACAGACAAACTTAAACATTAATATAACAACACCACAACTCACGCCCTGCTGTAGTGCAGTGTTCCGGTGGTGCATAAGATATAAGATAGTGTTTACCGATTGTACCACATGCAACAAGCTGGTATGCTACGAAAAGAAAAAAGATGGATGTGAGAAAGTAAACCCTGATAACAATCAAAAATAACTTCTATGCAAAAAATTATATTAATACTGACAACGATCTTATTTACAACAGTTGCATTTGCACAGGTAAATAATTGCTGTCCCGAATTCAGCCTTAAGCAAATGGGGGATATAATGCCCTGCTATGGCGACAGCACCTGTCCTAAAGATCCTCAAGGAGGAGGGAACCCTCCCGGGCCTGTTATTCGGATGATGACAGCCTGTAAGAACAGCGCCACAACTTATTATGTATTTCCAAACCTGCCGGGCTTTACTTATACCTGGACAGTTGCAGGCGGCACACCCACTTTATCAACAGGGAACCCTAAAGTAATAACATGGGGCAGCGGTACACAGGGCCTAATACAGGTTATTATTACAGATGCCAGTGGCAATTGCAGGGATACGATAACTAAAAAGGTCTGTTTACTCAACTCGCCGATTGCTGCATTTACTGTAGCGCCATCAACAACCGTTTGCGCCAACAGTACACCAATTACATTTACAAATACTTCACTAGGCGCTAATAGTTACAGTTGGAATTTTGGTGATGGTACAGGGTTTAGCGGGCCCAATCCTCCGCCACATGTATATACAACCCCTGGAGTTTATACAGTATTACTTACAGTATCTAACGGGAGTGGTGGTAGTGCTGGCCCGGGCCAGGAAAGCAGGTGTGGCTGTACGGACACGGCATCGGTCGTCATAACTATTCTATCAGGAACCGGACCGACAATAACATCGAGCTGTAAAAAAATGCTATGCCCCAGGGATACGGCAACGTATTGTGTAGCCCCGGGATGTGCGCCCTATAACTGGACTGTAAATGGCGGAACAATAATAAACAACAGTGGCAACTGCATTACTGTGCAATGGAATGCAACGCCACCTGCAATATTTCCTGCATCGGTATCTGTTACTACTGGTTGCGGAGGTATATGTGGTAATGCAGCAACTTTGATCGTACCTGTACTTTGGAACAATATGCCAATAAATGGAGAGGATACTGTTTGTATAGGCTCATCCACAAGTTATTCTTTACCGGCAATGCCCGGAACATTTTATACCTGGACAGTAACTGGCGGCGGCGGAACCATAACAGGGCCCAATCAAAATACACCTACTATTAATGTGCAATGGAATGGGCCTGTGGGCAATGCAACGATCACGTGTAATTATAATAATCCTTATTCAGGTTGCAGTGGTTCTACAACCCTCCAGGTAAAAGTAAGGCCCCGGTTTATTGCAACCGGCCCATCTCCTATATGTACTGCTGTTGCAGGTAACTATACTGTTACAGGTGGAGGGATGGCAAACTGGGTTATTTCACCTGCTGCGGGTTATACCGTTGGAGGATCAATGACCAATGTAGCTGGCATTGCTGTAACCTGGACAGTTGCCGGTAACTATACTATTACTGCTACAGCAGTTAATGCAGGGGCATACTGTAATCCAAATGCTGTCATCAATGTTGTAGTAAATCCTACTCCTGTATTAAGTAATATAACCGGACCTACAAATATTTGTCCCGGCTCTTATTATACTTATGCGGTAAGTAGTAATATGGCGGGTCCATTTCTGTGGACACCATCTTCAGGCGGAACGGCTATTTCATATATGGGTACAAACAAGGATTCTGTAATTATACAATGGACAGGAGCCGG
The DNA here is from genome assembly GCA_043752205.1 of Chitinophagaceae bacterium. Lineage (GTDB taxonomy): Bacteria > Bacteroidota > Bacteroidia > Chitinophagales > Chitinophagaceae > Ferruginibacter. The sequence goes on along the minus strand of JAYUYX010000216.1, from coordinate 8,803 downwards.
CCCACATTCTATAACTGTATCACAAACAGTAAAAGGATGTACTGCAACAAAAATATTATCACCCATAACCAATGTACCGCCGGTAACAATTACCGGAACGGCTACGGTTTGCCGTGACCAGACACCTCATCCACTTTATACGGCCAGCGGCGGTTTACCGGCTGGAAGCTATACCTGGACTATTAATCCTGCCGCAGCAGGAACAATAACAGGCGGCCAGGGTACAAACCAGATCTCTGTTTTGTGGCATGGCGGCGTATCGCCCGGTACCAGCACAGCAAATGTGCAGGTGGTAGTTTGTAATTACACACCGGTTAATTACCCGGTAACCATTACCACGCCACCTAATATAACTGTTAACAGATCAGGAAGCCTTTGCACATTACCGGGCGTTACGCTTTCTGTGAGCCCTGCTTTGCCTTGCTACCAGTGGTATTTAAATGGAGTTGCCATCAGCGGCGCTACTTCACCAACCTATGTTGCAACAACATTTGGTTACTATTCAGTAAAGTGTCCAACCCAATGTAGTGGATATGGCGGTATTTTTATTCCAAGAGAGTATATACCTAATGTAAAGATCAGCGCAAATAGTAAATTAATTTATTGCGTAGGCGAGCCCATTAATGTTACTTTATTTTCAGCAGCCAGTGGTGGCTGTACTTTTAATTGGTTTAGAAATGGGGTGTCAATTTCCGGGCCATCAGGTACAAATTCGCCATTGATTGTAAACCTTATTGGAAATTATTACCAGGTAGTAAAATGTGGTAATTGTACTGACACATCTAATGTTATTAAAATTGATACCATCACCTGTGTCCCAGCACCTGGTTGTGATTTTTCTTATTCTCCTTTATTAAAAAATGATGATGCTAATAAAGCAGGACCTGCTGCAAATGATAATAGCTTTGAGACCGCAGCTTTAACAGCAACCTTAAATATTGGCCCACCATCCAATTTTTGTAATAATACCATGTTCTCTGCGGTGTATAGTTTTACATCACCGCATTCTTTAAACTCAGGTATTCACTGGAACTTTGGAGACGGAGGAACTTTTTCAACAACCACCAGCGGCGGCTTTACACCCCCACATACTTATACATCAGTGGGTGTATATGTTGTGTCTGCTTATGTAGATGTTAATTGTCCGCCGCCACCCACACCAAATATTTGCAGGCTTGTAGATACTATACATTATGTGGTTCCTATTGCAGCCAACTTTGGAGCAAGTGTAAATTGCGATAAGGTTTATCTCAATAACCTGTCTTCTGTACTTTCAGGTTGCAGCATTACAGCTTATGCATGGAGTGCAACAGGACCGGGCAGCGTAACTTTTTCAAACCCAGCGATTGCAAGCCCGGTTCTTACTGTTGGTGCATCGGGAACATACAATGTTACCCTTACGGTAACATCAAGCTGTAACGGATGTACGGCAACTATCACTTTACCGGTAACGATCACACTTCCTTTCGCAACATTTACAGCCCCTACACCTGTATGTGCAGGTACCCCCATAGCCTTGAGTGCACCGGGTGGTATGTCAAACTACCTGTGGAATTTTGGAGATGGATACACATCATCATTACAAAACACTACTCATGCATTTGGATTGGTACCCAGTAATCCAACCATTAGTTTAACAGTAACAACGGCATTGGGCTGTACAGCAAACTTCTCAGTACCTATTACAGTTATTGCTCGGCCGGTTTTGAATATTACGCCATTGCAGAAGATATGCCCGGGTGCAACGGCAACCATTACAGCAACAGGTGCCGGCTTCACTACTTACGATTGGTATCATAACAATGTACTTGTGCAAAGTGGCCCCTTAAATACTTACACTACCAGCGCTATAGGTACTTATTATGTAATTGCAAATACAGCCAGTGGCGGATGTGCAGTTAAGTCAGCCCTGACCTATGTATTCAATCATCCCAAACCTATGGCAAATATTTTAGGTAATACCGTTGCCTGCATGACGGGAGGTACAGCCAATATTTATTTATACAATTCGATCAATGATCCAAACACAACTTATGTGTGGACATTGCAGGGAAATGTAACACCTTTATCCAATGTCTTCGATCTGAGTATTATTGTTAATGCAGTTGGTAATTACAGTTATGTACTCACAGCAACCGATAATATTACCGGCTGTATTGCACGTGACACATTCTGTGTTGTGGTTGGCAATACGCCCACAGTAACTGTTACCACAACCTCAACAGGTACCATGTGTGCAGGCACATTGCACACATTCCAGGCTACACCCTATAATCCCGCCTATCTTTATCAATGGAGTAATGGCGTTAGCGGACAATTCATGAGCACATCGCTGCCGGGTATATATATGGTTACTGTTACGGATCCTGTGTATGGCTGTTTCAACACTGCCTTTGCCGGCATGATAAAGCCCAGGCCTTCCACAATTCTTTTCCCAATCGGGTGCGATACCATTTGTGATTACGACTCTATCATACCACCATTGGCTTTGGGAGGACCTTTTGTACCGGGCAACTACACTGTTCAATGGTTCCTGAATGGCAATTATGGAAGCCCTATCTATACAGGCCCGGTATTGAACCTGCTGGCCAATATTCCGCCACTGGTTTATGGAATGAATAATATTTCAATCGTTGTTACTTATAATGGTTGCACAGATACTTCCGGAATGTATAACCTCTTTATTAAAAAATGTGACTCCTGTGATTGTGCCGAAAGTAAATGGGATAAAATTATCCTGACCAAGGGTAAAACAGATAAGAACCCGGATGACCCTGCATTGGCAAAAACCACGGATCCTAAAGCGGTTATTATTGGCCCCAATGGAATAAATATAAACTGCGATAAAACGTACAAGCTTGAATGCAACAAGCCGTATTCGATCAGTACCGGATATATCTGCAAGGACACTGCATGTGCCGGAAAAGTAACGTACAGCCTACAACCGCCGAGTGGTTCACCTATTACGGGCAGCATGCCACCTGCGCTTAATTTTACACCCACACTAAACGGAATCTATGTGCTTACCATGTATGGCTGGTGTGGCGATAAAATATGCGATACCTGTATCATTAAGTTTGAGGTAAAATGTGTTGAGTGTGATTGTAAAGGAAGCAAGTGGGGAGAGAAGATCATCACGATAGAGAATAGTACCAAGTCATTTAAATGCGGTGATCAATTTGATGTTAAATGCAAAAAGCCGGTTACGATAAATTCTAATTATTTATGTGCTGATGGAAATTGTAATGGTGCTGTCACTTATTCATTGCAGCCACCAAGTGGTGCTCCTATCACCGGAAGTATGCCACCGGCATTTACATTTACACCCACACAAAGCGGAACTTATACATTGACCATGTATGGCTGGTGTGGCACTACCATTTGCGACAGCTGTGTGATCAAATTTACAACTGAGTGTAAAGAAAATTGCTGTCCGTATGAAATAACGGCAACTTCAGGAACCGTCACTTATAATTACACACAGATACCGAATGCAACACTTGTTGGGGAAACATTTACCATTAATGGCCTGGCCGCGGCAAGCATCACTGAGGTGAGGGCAATTGTGATCAGCTATACCATTGATGATAATTATAAGAAAGAGTGTATGAAATGCGTTAACCTTCCGTTTACCTGGGCAAGCATTGCATCTGCAGGAAATATTGGTGCTGTGCCGGGACTGATAACCATGTATGGCGGAACAACAGTCCCTTCATTCAATGGCAGCGGGGCAGGCGCTTACCAAAACCCGAGAGAAGTGATATGGAATAACGGCAGCCCCATCAGCATACCAAACAATACCAACATAGGGTTGAACTTTATTTTACCACCTGTACCGGCAATTGATTGTTGTGAATTGAAAGGAAAGATCTGTGTAAAATTCATTTTCCGGGATAAGGATTGTAAAGAATGTGAAGTGATTGCCTGTTTTGATTTTGTTATTAAGAAAAAATAGTTTCACGCAAAGGGGCAAAGATGCAAAGCCCGCAAAGTTTTTACTTTGCGACTTTGCGTGAAAAAATATAAAAATAGTTATTGGTTAAAAACCAAACCGATTGTTATGACGAGAAATAAAATAATAGCCAGTTCTCTTTTATTTTGCTTTTGCACATCTATAACCTTTGCACAGGAAACTAAAGACAAAGTGAAAGAAAAATTAAACATCAGCGGCACCATGGGCATTACTTACGAAGGCTATGGCCTAAGCCGTAAACCATCCGGCTGGACAGGCTACCAACCACGTAAGCCCTGGAACCAGGTACGATTTAATTTTACGCCTAATTTTAAATTTGGTAAAAATTTCAGCCTGCCATTTAATTTTAATTTTGCTGCCATACCTACAAATTTTGCAGGCCCCTATGCAGGTATTAAAAAACAAAATTTTGGGCAGTTCATCACCAACCCGATGAATAGCTTTGGCCTTAATCCAAAATATAAATGGGCCGAGCTACAACTGGGTACACAATATTTAAAATATTCTGATCTCTCTACCGGCGATATCGGCATATTCGGAATTGGTATAGACCTGCGGCCTAAAACATTTCTTTTTAAATTCTTTACCGGCATCTCCCAGCAGGGAATAAATTATCTCGTAGGCCCACCCACGGTTACCGGTGCTTACAAACGCAGGAACTGGATGGCGCAGATCGGTACAGAAAAAGAAGGTCAGTATCTATTTGCACTAAATGTTGCTAAGGGAAAAGATGAGCCAAATTCTGCAGCACCGCCACCGCTTACTATCAGACCGCAGGAAGGTGTTGTAATAAGTATTGTGAGTGATGTGTATGTAGAAAAAGGGTTTTACTTTAAGGGAGAGGGCGCACAGTCAACTTTTACAAAAGACCTGGCAACACCATTAACCAATGTAATAAGAAGCCTTAAACCTTTTATTGAAGCACATACATCTACTTTAACAGATTATGCAGGGCAGGTTGCAGTTGGAAAAAAATCACAAAATTTTGATATTGGCTTAATGGTAAAATACCTGGGCGCAGGTTTTCAAACAGTAGGTTATCCTTACTTGCAATCCGATAGGCTTGATTATACAGTAAACACACGGATCAATACCTGGAAAAATAAAATGAATATAGTAGCGAGTTTAGGGCAACGGGTTAATAATGTAAATAACACCGCACTAAAAGCAAAACAATTCATTGGCAACCTGAACTGGTTCACACAATTTAATGATAAGTTCAGCTTAAATGTTAACTATAATAATTTCGGTTTTCAAACAGCAAGTGGTATCAATCCTTATGGTATAAAAAATGTAAGTAACGATATGGGAGTTAATCCAACATTTTCATGGACAGGAAAAAAAATAATTCACCTGCTAAGTATGAGTTATAATTACAGTAAATACGATGAACGGGATGTACTCACCGGACTTACCACATCCAACAATACACACACGGGCTTACTTACCTATGTGCCTACTTATCTTGAAAAGGAGATATCTCCTGATTTCAGTATTTTGTATTTTTATAATGATGTGCCCGGTGCCAAAATAACTTTAGCCACGCTAAGTACCGCATTAAGCATGGAAGCTGCCAAAAAGAAATTAAAGCTAAGAGGGCAATTGCAATATACACTAGGTAAGCTTAACAGCTTCAGCAATAGTAATAATTTAATCGCTTCCTGTAATATTGATCTAAAACTGACAAAAAAATTGAACTGGAATACTTTCTTAACAACCAACTATTTTAAATACGGAAATGAAATAGTACCTATTGGAGCCAGGTACCTGGAGACCGGTTGCCGTACAGGATTTCAATATCGTTTTGACACAAAAAAAGAGAAATGAAAAAATTAATATTAACTACAGCCGCTATTTTTATTGTCAGCATTTCCATGGCGCAGATAAGGCTTAATTTAATTGTTAATCCCCAGCCCCCTGCTCAATTATCAGAGTGGGGTAATAAGCGTGAGATACTAACATTGATCGTAAACACACAGGGTGCTGTTGCAGGGCCATTTAAATTAAAGACTGAGATCAAAACATTGGATGGCACGGTTATCGGTTACGCAGATCTTGCAAAAACAGCGGTGTTCACGCCCAGTTCAACAGGCACATTGATCTTAACAGCAAATGATGTAATGCCACTTGAGTACATGGTATTTACCGGCAAATACAAAACCTCTTTACAAAGAACCGGAAAACTGCCTGCCGATAATTATACTATTTGTGTACAGCCTGTAAGGCCTGTTGATTATTTGCCTTTGGGCGAAGTGCAGTGTAAGAATTTTTACCTGGCATCAACACAGTTACCCATTTTAATGAAGCCATATAATGAAGAAGTGCTTGATGCAAAAAAAGCGCAAACAGCCATTACATTCCGGTGGACACCGGTAATACCCAGGCAAACATCCCCGGTAACTTACCGCATACAGGTATTTGAAGTATTGCCAACACAAAGTCCCGTACAGGCTTTGAGAAGTAACCAGCCATTGCTGGATAAAGAGATCCTGGCAGCAACACAATACATATGGCAGCCACAGCTTTCGTTTTTACCTTATGATGAGGAAACTAAAAAAATGCCCACATTTATCTGGACCATTCAATCGCTGGATGCAAACCATAACCCCGTAACCCAAACCGATGGCAGTGGCGAAGGCAGGAGTGAACCTATCATCTTTTTTGTAAATCCGGATAAAAATAAGAAAGCTAAAAAAGATAATTAAACTGCTGTAATTTATTTACCACCCGTAGGGTCCTGTGGACAAAGACGCAAAGCGCACAAAGTTTTTTCTTTTTAGCGTCTTTGTGGGATTACTCTTTTATACGTAAAGAGGAGATTTATTTATACTAACAACTTTTAAAAAATTTACCCGGCACTTCTTCCAGCATGGCTTCAATTTTTTTTGCGGCATTGGTAATGGATAGTCCGCCGAGATTAGTGCAGCGTAGTGTATGATGAATTTGATCCCCAACTGCTTTCATAGTTTCTATTACTTCATCCAAAGGGATCAGTTTTTCATAATCGGAGAGGGCCATGTTGGCGCAGGATACAGCATTGGTAGCAGCCATTACATTTCTTCCCAAACAAGGAGCCTCTACCCGGTTGCCAATGGGATCGCAGATAATACCCAGTGAATTTTGTAATGCCAATGAAGAAGCCGCAATGGATTGTGGCAAAGTGCCGCCTTTCATTTCTACAATGGCTGCTGCTGCCATACCGCCGCCCGATCCGGTTTCGGCCATACAACCACCAACTTCTGCAGCAAATGTGGCGTGTGCTGCAATGAACACACCAATTAACCCGGCAGATAACATCGCTTTCACCAATTCATCTTCGTGCAGTTGCATGGAATGTGCCGTACCAAACAAAGCGCCAGGTAATGCGCCGCAGCTTCCGGCAGTGGGGGCAGCTACAATTACACCCATCGAACTTTTTACTTCCATCATGGCACTTACATACATGATGATGCGATTGTTGGTTTCGCCGCCAATTAATTTACCGGCATCCAGCTTTTCTTTAAACTGCAAAGACTGGCTTCCTAAAATGCGGTCTTCATAATGGGTACCTTTCAAACCCAGTTCGATGGCATTGCCCATGATATGAATGATGTTACGCATCTTTTCAAAAACTTCCGCTGCAGAAATATTTCCTCTTGCCATTTCGTAATCAACAGCCAGCTGCCACAGCGCTTTATTCCTACCAGCATTGTATTCCATCATTTGGTTGCAGGTAATAAATGGTACCTGTAAATTTTTACGGGCCATTACCGGTAAAACCGGTTGCAGTTGTTTGATAAAAGATACGCCTTCCATGGCCTGTAACTCTTTACAAATGCCATCATCTAAAAAGGCCTGCGATTTAATTTCAATAAAAGAAATTTCGCCTTTATGAAATTCTATATCATCAAACTGTATTGATGCTTTTAAAAAGGCAATGATATTTTCTGGCTCTTTGCAATAAATTAATGTTTCAAAATAATCTCCTGCCATTGAAACTTTCACATCATCAATAGCGATCACTTCAATCATGCCGCCGCCGGTTGAGATGGCAGCGAGCTTCCTGGTTTCTTTATTACTGTGTAAGGTTATCTTATACAGGTTTGGATGACCGTTGCCTATATCAACAATATCAATTTTTACATGTATTCCTGCTGTTACAATATACTTTTCAGATTGCGGCAATCGTTCATCATCTGCTTCCCATCCTAAAAAACCGCCAAACAATCCCATATCCGATCCCTGGCTTTTATGTGTGGTGGCCAGTGAACCATTTGGGTCAAATTCTATCAGAATGTCTTTGATGTTTTCATCCATCAGGTCTCTGCATAAACGGGCAATGCGTAAAGATGCGGCGCAATGAGAACTGGACGGGCCACGCATTACCGGTCCGATGACATCGTTGAATATGCTGGGATATGTGCTCATATTGATTGTTAAGTTACAAGATATTTTTTTACCGTAAAACAAATAAATCGAGAATGTTTCAGTTAGAAAAGCTGTCAGCCTGAGCTTGTCGAAGGCGGATTTACTCAATTAATCCGGGTTCGACAGGCTCACCCTGACACACTTTTTATAATAACATTTTTCAATTTCTAAGCGAATGTTTGCATTAGCAAAAATTTGTTTACTCAAGGCTGACAGCTCATTGATTAAAGCGACATTTAAAACTGAAACATTACTAAATAACCTTTGTGGTTAATCACAAATTATCCTTCCAGAATTTTTCCATACTTCTCCGCATATGCAGGTTTGTGTTTTTCCCCTGGTTGATACTATGGTCCCTCATTGGGTAAGACAACATAGTAAACAATTTGTTGTTTTTTATCAACTCATTGACCAGCATTTCAA
>JAYUYX010000215.1:0-9322 GCA_043752205.1 Chitinophagaceae bacterium | reverse complement strand
CAAACAAAAATATTATGACGACCTGCACAAAGTATTACAAGGAAATTTACCCATGCCCGATACCAATAAACTGCAATTACCTAAAGTTGAAAATATTGTAGAGTGATTTTATTATTTTAACCTAAAACTAATTTTATGTTTAATTCAAAATCGAGGTCATCTTCGGATGCCAACTCATCCAACGGCAGCACCATGATCGGCGCAGGAACTACCATTACAGGAGATCTGGAAAGCAATGGCGATATCCGCATTGATGGTGTTTTAAAAGGCAACCTAAAAGGAAAAGCAAGGATAATTGTTGGAGCAGAAGGAGTAGTGGAAGGGGATATAGAAGGTTTACATGCAGATATCATGGGCCACGTTACCGGTACCATTAAAGTGCAGGAACTTTTATACCTGCATGGTAACACAGAAGTACAGGGGGATATTTATGCCGGTAAATTACAGATAGAACCTACTGCTATATTCAATGGCAATTGCCACATGGGTGCTAATATTGTAGAATTGAATAATGGTGTAGCTAACGTAGTTAACCAGTAAAAATATTTTAATGAGCTTTAGTTTTAAAACTGTACTGCCTTTATTCATTAGCTTCTTTGTTTTAACCGTAATTATATTTGCTGCTAATTTTTTATACGCCGAAAAAGGTATTGATTATATGGTGGTAATGGGATCAAACTGCCTGTTTTTTTTGATCAGCCTTTTTGTTTTCAGAATGCAATACCTGGCTATGTACAACAGTAACCCCAATGTTTTTATACGAAGCGTTATGGGCGGCATGATCATTAAAGTGTTTGCATGCCTTATTGCTATAATTGCTTATTATTTTATAAGCGGCCCCAGTTTTAATAAGCCTGCGGTGTATATTTCTATGATCATTTATGTAGTTTACCTGGTGGTGGAAGTAAAGACCATCATGAAGCTGAACAAAACTAAAAATGCCTAAACAGGAAGCGCCGCTTTTACAGTTACAGGATTATTTACCGCCCGGCAGTTTTGAACCTGTGCTGTTTTACTTACAGCATCACAAAGTACATCTTACCATCAGCCGTAAAAGACAAAGTATACTCGGCGATTACCGGCATGCCTATTCAGATAAAAATCACCGCATCAGCATAAATGGTAACCTGAATAAATATGCGTTTTTAATTACGCTGCTGCATGAGCTTGCTCATTTATTCACTTTCGAACAGTTTGGCCACCGGGTGCAGGCACATGGTAAAGAATGGAAGAACGAGTTTGGCAAAATACTGGCTAAATTCCTGCTGCAGAAGATCTTTCCCGCCGATATTGAAAAAGCATTATTAAATACGTTGAAAAATCCTGCTGCCAGTAGTTGTGGCGATGAAAAACTGCTAAGGGTATTACATAATTATGATGAAAAGACAATCGGTATATACCTTATTGAACAGGTGCCTGAAGGAGCAATCTTTGTAATTAAAGGCGGCCGCACTTTTAAAAAGGGAGAGAAAATAAGAAAACGGTTTAAATGTGTGGAAGTAAAGACTGGAAAGTACTATTTGTTTAGTGCTGTTTACGAAGTACAATTGCTTCCGGATTAATTTATCCATCTCTCCAGTATTTTTTCATCTGCACTGATTTTACCGAGCACTTTGTATTTGCTTTGTTGCAGTATCCAGCTTGCTGCGGCGTTCTCTTTTTGTACATTTCTGGTGCCTGCAAATGTTGAGTGTATAAAATAAATATCTTTCCCTGCGTTATAAATAAAACCAGTATGGTTATCTAACCCCACAATATACAATCCATAACCTTGCTCCTGTATCGATTGTATAAATTCACCCATTTTAATATTGCTGTAACGATGGATATACTTTGCTTGTACAAGAGAAACTATCATTTGTTCTGATGCACATTGGGCAAGTTTGATACGTGAAAGTTTCACACCTGCATCCCGAAGTACGGTAGTAATAAAATATCCACATGCAATTTTGCCTTCCTGTGGTTTTTCACTTGTGCCGTTAAAATCCCAGGCAGTTCCTATCCATGCAGGAATGATGGTTTCTGTTACCGATGCTGTAAAAATTTGTTCTTTTTGATTTTTAGGAGTAGTATGCTACAGCGGTTTATTTTTTTTCTTTGTAAGCAGGATCGCTTTTTTGCAGGAATCGTAATTTGGTATACTGAAAATTGCTTCCGGTGTTTTTTGTACATGCCTGGATATTTTATTTTTATCATGGGCACAATAAGTAAGAGAAATAATACAAAACAACAACAATAATGCTTTCATTCTGGAATTTTGGATTAGATACTTTAATCATCAGATTCCATAAATTAATTTTCCAGGTCTTTTATCATCCACACATCGCAGCCAGTATGGCCACTGCAGCCTTGTGCAGCTGATAAATGTGTGAATCCAGCTTTTTCATACATAGGTATAGCAATCGTTAACTCTGGCATACTTTCTAAATAGATCTTTTTATAACCCAACTCCTTTGCAGCAGCTATACATTTTTCCATCAATAATTTTCCAATACCCTTGCCCCGGGCATTCGAAGATAGATACAATTTTACCAGCTCGCAGGTGCCTTCAGGAAGATTAGCCGTAGGGTAAACGCCTGCACCGCCCATGATCTGCCCGCTGAGCTCAGCTACAAAATAAGTACTACCTATCACAGTGAATACTTCCGATAACCTATCAGTAGTGTCATCATAATAAACAGTACCGGGTTTGTTGGCATTAAATTCAGCCAGCGTATTTCTTATTATTGCAGCTAATATTGCATTGTCTTCCTGCCGGATATTTCTGATGGTAAGCTCCACTATGTTACATTTTATAGGGTTCAAACCTAAGAAAATTTTAAAACAATGAACAAGATGGCCATTATTTTGTTTATGCCATTTTGTAAGTTATACCCATAAGATAATTGGGGTTTAACAAAAATCAATTATTTTCGATAATATTATAATCCTTAACAATTGCCTGACACTTTAAAATATACTGAAGAAGATTTGGTAACCTTACTCCAAGGCAAGGACCAGCAGGCATTCTCTTACCTGTATGATAATTACTCTGCAGCCTTAAACGGTATTATATTCCGTATGGTTGAAAACCGGGAATTAGCTGAGGATATATTACAGGAAGCATTTGTAAAGATCTGGAATAACTTTTCAAGTTATGATACTGGCAAGGGGCGCCTGTTTACCTGGATGCTTAACATTACCAGGAACCTGACAATTGATACTTTAAGAAGTAAAGGCTATAAAAAGCAGGCTCAAATCTCAAGCGATGAAAATTCCGTAAGTAACCTGACCAATGACAGTAAAATGGCTGAAAGGTTTGATGCGATGGGGGTAAGGAAGCAATTGGTGAATTTAAAACCTGAATTGAGGAGTATTATTGACCTGGCTTATTTTAACGGGTATACACAGGATGAGATATCGAAAGAAATGGGAATACCATTGGGTACAGTTAAAACCAGGATGAGAGCAGCTATTATTGAACTAAGAAAAATGTTAGAATATAATTAAATTGAACGCACAGGAAATCATATCGTCAGGTACATTGGAGCTTTATTGCATGGGGCTCACTTCAGCAACTGAAACTGCAGAAGTAGCTAAATGGGCAACACAATATCCTGAAGTGGCAGCTGAAGTTGAATCTATTCAGTCTGGATTAGAGCAGTATGCACAAACTCATGCGGTTGCACCGGATGCAGCTGTAAAAGAAAAGATATTTGCAGCTATTGGTACAGGCGCAGATAATAAAGCTACCCCTGTAATTGATATCCCTGCATCAGAAAGAACGGGTGCAAAAGTTTATACTATTTCACCCGCCTGGAAATATGCAGCAGCGGCAAGCATCATTTTATTAATAGGCAGTTTAATATTGAATTATACTTTCTATAATAAATATCAATCTACAAATGCGGAACTTGCTACAATACAAACAGAACTGCAGCAACAAAAAGACCTGGCCAATTCCATGAACCAGGATATGGGTGTAATGGCTAATAAAAATGCTATGCCTGTTTCATTAGCACCAATGCCTGATGTTCCGGATGCAGCAGCAAGAATATATTGGATGCAGAATACCAAAGAAGTGTACATCGATCCATCTAATTTACCACAGGCACCTGCAGGTAAGCAATATCAGTTTTGGGCAATTGTTGATGGAGTACCTGTAAATGGAGGTATTATTACCACAGAAATAAATGGCAAAAAAGTGCATGTACAAAAAATGAAAAGTTTTGGAAGTGCACAGGCTTTCGCTGTGTCATTAGAAGATGCCGGGCCGGAAAAACCAACACCAACTAAAGTAATGGTGATGGGTAAAATATAATTACTGTTTCTCTTCATAAAATTTTTATGGACCGGGTTGTTTTATAACAGCCCGGTTTTTTGTTTTCAAAAATTCAATGTAAATAAATCCAACAGTTTTTATCTCACGTACATGATGTTGAAATCATTCATTATAAAAAAATAAAAATCACTTTATGAAAAGGCTTAAAAAATTTCTTTTTGTTGCAGCAGCAATTATGTTTGTTAATACAGCTTTTGCTCAATCTCAAAAAACAGTTATGGTAGGGGGAGCCGCTATGTACCCATCAAAAAATATTGTTGAAAATGCAGTGAACAGTAAAGATCATACCACATTAGTAGCTGCAGTAAAAGCTGCCGGACTGGTAGAAACTTTGCAAAGTGCAGGCCCATTTACTGTATTTGCGCCAACAAACAGTGCGTTTGCTATGTTGCCTGCCGGTGCTGTTGATAATTTATTGATGGCATCAAACAAGCCAGCGTTAACTACTGTATTAACTTATCATGTAATCAGCGGTAAATACACTTCAAGAGATATTGCTAAATTAATTAAAACAGGTAAGGGTACAGCAAAGGTAAAAACTGTGGCCGGTAAAAATTTATGGATCTACATGAAAGGAAAAAAAGTAGCCATTAAAGATGAGAATGGTGGAGTAGCTTATGTTACTATCAGAGATGTAAATCAAAGCAATGGTGTGATACATGTAATTGATCATGTACTGCTCCCAAAAATGTAATAAACTAACTAAGCAAAAAAAAGCCCCTCAAGTTATCCGGAGGGGCTTTGCTTATTGTAAGCTTTTAAAAAGTAGGAAATCCACCAATGCGGGTGCAGGCGTTTTACTCTGCAAGTATTGAATAAACAGCAGTATCTATAAATTTTCCTCTGAAACAAAAATCTTCTTTAAAATAGGCTTCTCTTGTAAAGCCAGTTTTTTCGAGCAGAAAGCCAGATACGGTATTATCAGGGTTGATGCGACCTTCAATACTATGCAGTTTCATTTGCGTAAAGCCAAAATCAATTACGGCAAGTAGTGCTTCTTTCATCAAACCCATATTCCAGTTTTGAGGATGCAGCATATAACCTACTTCGGCCCTGCAATGGTCCTTCAGTACGTTCCAGAAACAAATAGTACCGATCATCTCCTGTGGCTCTTCCTGCAGGGCAATAGCCCACATAATACTTTCATGAGCATCAACAGCGGCATTTATTTTTTGTATAAAAGCAGCAGCTTCTTCTACTGATTTTGTTTTTGCACGGTCAATATACTGCATCACAGTTTCATCCGACCGGAGAAATAATAATGCAGCTGCATCTTCCTGCTGCAGCTTGCGAAGCAATAGCCTGTCTGTTTTTATTTCAGGAAAAGGGAGGAAGTTCAGTTCAAGCATAATCTCTTGTTTAAAATTTGTACGTAAAAATTTTTCTTGTATAAATGTATTGATAAAGCAGCAAAATAAAAACGTGAGCTCACACAGGCTCACGTTTTTTATATAATAATTGTATTTATTTTTTATCCCTTTCTTGGCAATGGTGGTCTTGGAGGAGCAGGGGGTAAAGGGGGCCTTGCAGGACGTCTTGGAGGTGCAGGTAGTTTTACAACTGCTGGTTGTCGGGGTCCAGGGGGTAAAACTACAACGGCTCTTGGTGGCGCAGGGTGTTTAGGCCTGTACACTTTATGATGCGGACCCTTTCGGTAATGTTTTTTGGATTTGTATTTTTTCTGTTGCCCAAAGGTATTAGCGGTTAAGCCAAACAATAAGACTGCAATAATCAAAAATTTTGCTTTCATAATACTGTCATTTTTTGTTAGGAATGGTTTATCGGCATTTAACTCCAATAACGTGCCAAATATCTGGTAATTTAGGATATCAAAGGAAAAATCCTTAATTATTGAAAAAAATTACTGGACGCTTACATTAAGCTACAGCTTTATTCACTAATGCTGCTGCTTCGCTTAATAAAATAGCACTTTGTACTTTAAGTCCGCTTTCGTCGATTAATTTTTTGGCAACATCAGCATTAGTACCCTGCAGCCTTACAATAATAGGTATGTTGATATTGCCTATAGAAGTATAAGCATCAATTACACCCTGTGCAACCCGGTCGCAGCGTACAATACCGCCAAAAATATTAATGAGTATAGCTTTTACTTTAGGATCCTTCAATATGATGCGGAACCCTGCTTCCACAGTTTGGGCATTTGCTGTACCACCAACATCAAGGAAATTTGCAGGCTCGCCACCACTTAATTTTATCATATCCATGGTAGCCATGGCCAGCCCGGCGCCATTTACCATACAACCTACATTACCATCAAGTTTTACAAAGTTCAGGTTAAACTGTGCTGCTTCAACTTCAGTAGGATCTTCTTCACTTACATCTCTTAATGCAGCAATATCCGGGTGGCGCATTAAGGCATTATCATCAATATTCATTTTACAATCAACAGCAATTATTTTTTCATCGCTGGTTTTAAAAAGCGGATTTATTTCAAGCATACCACAATCAGAACCAACATAGGCAGTGTACAGGTTGGTAACAAATTTTACGCAATTCTTAAAGGCCACGCCGCTTAAGCCTAAGTTAAAGGCGATCTTACGGGCTTGAAATGGCTCCAGGGTTCCTCCGGGGTAAACCCATTCTTTAAATATTTTTTCGGGTGTATCATGTGCAACATCTTCAATGTTCATTCCACCTTCGGTACTGTACATAATTACATTTTGACCGGTACTACGGTCTAATAAAATTGATAAATAGAATTCTTTTATTTCATTGGGGCCATCATAATATACATCCTGAGCTACCAGTATTTTGCTAACCAGTTTACCGGCTTCGCCTGTTTGTATAGTTACCAGTGTACCTCCTAAAATATTCTTTGCAATCTGTAAAACATCTTCTGCTGTTTTGCCAACAGCCACACCACGTTGTTCTGAACCCATAATTTTTCCTTTACCACGGCCACCGGCATGTATCTGGGCTTTCACCACTGCAAACTTACTTCCATACTGGGTATGTATCTGCTTGTAAGCCTGTTCTGCCTCACCGGGTGTATTACAGGGGATACCTTCCTGCACAGGAACATTGTATTTTTTCAATAATTCTTTAGCCTGGTATTCGTGAAGATTCATAAATCAAAAAGTTTTGGCGAAGATAAGAAAGTGTTGTGAGTTATGAGTTTGGGGTTTTGAGCTAGGAGTGAGTTGTTGAAAAGTGCATATTTAATACGCTTAAAAAAAGCTCAATAATGTGATGATGCAAAAATTTACAACAATGCTGAAATTTGGACAAATGCTGGTAACACCCGTCCGAACGGCGTTCAGCCGGGCGGGCAAAACTCTAAACCCCAAACTCAACACTGTTTTTCCCTACCTTTACCCCTAAATTAGAATGTTGTATGATGCTTAAGATACAGGAAGCAGTTGATTTTATTAAGAATATCTATCCCGGTAAACCGGCTGTGGGTATTGTGTTGGGCAGTGGTCTGGGCAGTTTTATAGATGAAATAAAGATCGAAAAAGAAATACCTTATGGGGATATTCCGCATTTTCCGGTAAGTACAGTAGAGGGGCATAGTGGTAAATTGATCTTTGGAGAACTTAGGGGTAAAATTATTGTGGCCATGGCTGGCCGCTTTCATTTATATGAAGGCTATACATCTGAGCAGACTGTTTTTCCGATCAGGGTTTTAAAATATTTAGGTATTGACACCTTGTTGCTGAGCAATGCTGCCGGTGGTGTTAATCCATCATTTAAGGTGGGAGATTTAATGATCATTACAGATCATATCAGCCAACTAGCCCCCAATCCGCTGATAGGAAAAAATGATAAGGAACTTGGTCCAAGGTTTCCGGATATGAGTGAGCCTTATAAAAAACATCTGATCAATAAAGTAAAAACTATTGCTGCAGAAAAAAATATCAATGTAAGAGAAGGAGTTTATGTTGCAGTAACCGGCCCTACATTTGAAACCCGTGCAGAATATAGAATGATTCTCACTTTAGGTGGTGATGCAGTGGGAATGAGTACTGTACAGGAAGTCATTACGGCAGTACACATGGGATTGCCCGTATTTGCCATGAGTGTAATTACAGATGTAGGCATACGTGAAGAAGAAAATGTTATTACGCATGAAGAGGTTTTGCAGGCTGCTAAAGATGCAGAACCCGATTTTAAAGCATTGTTTTGTGAATTAATTGCACAACTATAAGTATTTATTCGATGAAGCAAATAGTTGCTCTTACCATATTGCTTTTTTTTTGGTTTCAATTTGTTTATGCCCAGGAACCCGATGTTATAAATCAGATAGGTGGCAAGGTCAGGAATATTGGGAGCAATGCCTCATCCGCCCCGAAAGATACCATTGGCTTTGTGCGCAGAGATGACAGAAAAGATTCAATTTCCATCACGTACAAATACCTCGATTCTATCCGCAGCATTCCTTTTGATTCCTCTATCAATGATTTCGATAATTATTTTCCTGTTCCTTCATCTTATTTATACCTTGGTAATAATGGAGCTGCTGCTTATTCATTAATATATAAGCCTTTTGCTAAGCCTGGCTGGGATGCAGGGTTTCATGCATTCGATGTATACCGCTTTAAATTAGAAGAGTCAAAATTTTACAAAACAAACCGGCCTTTTACGCAACTGGGCTACCAACTGGCATCTGGTAAAGAGCAGATGATACATGCTTTTCATACACAGAACCCCCGACCCAACTGGGGTTTTGGATTTGATTACCGGCTGATAAGTGCCCCGGGTTTTTTTATAAATCAAAATACCAATCATAAGAGTTACCGGGTATTTAGTAACTACCAGGGCAAGAAAAAAAGGTACGCTGCATTTTTTATCATGCTGGGGAACACAATCAAGAATGCAGAGAATGGTGGTATCCGGTCCGATTCATCTTTATCCGATCCCAATCTTAAAGAAAGATTTTCGGTTGATGTGAATTTGGGTAATGATTATCCATTTACCGCCAATCCTTTTAATACAACAATTAATACGGGCAATGTTTACAAAGATTTTACCGTTTTTGTA
>JAYUYX010000214.1:0-3739 GCA_043752205.1 Chitinophagaceae bacterium | reverse complement strand
CAGCAGTAAATGCACATGGTATTGATCGGGTTGTAAGAAAGAGATATAACTGGCTGCAATCATTAAGATAATTCCAATCAATACTAACCCTACCCCTCTCGCATTTGCTTTTCTGACTTCAGATCTCAGCTGTATAGAAATGCTTAAAAAGTAAGCTTTTAGTCTTTCAGAAATTAATTTTTCCTCCTGCTCATTTCGCTTGTTTGCTGGCAAAAGAAGTCTCAACGACAAGTTGCTTCCGCTCTTATTTTTGGAAATTTGTTTTGCCTGTATAATAAAATCATCAGACAATGTTCTTTCCGGATAATCATTTGGGTCAAAATCAGAAAATAGATCGTTATAAGAACCTAATAATATATTTATTTCTGCACGTTTAAGCAATGGCTGCACTGGACTATGAGGTATGCCTTCTATCATTTTATTTATTAGATTTTATCAAGAGCCGGGTTACATTTCTGGGTTTATTCATCAATTCTCTTTAATACTATTTTTTATGCTCAATTCTCCCATCATACTATCTACATCTTCATTCCCTCCATCGGGTTAACACCCTTCTTGAAAATATATTCGCTATTGAGTAAATATGCGCCGGTAATGACCACCAGCTCACCTGGCAGCAATCCGCTTCTTATTTCTACTATGCTTCCTTGCTCTGCACCCACTTCAACCATTTTGTTTTTGAAAGTGTTTTTACCTGTTTTTATCCATACTGTTGCTCCATTAGCATCACGGATAACTGCATCAACAGGTAATGTAAGAGAGGAACGCTTTGTACCGCTGAGGTAAACATAAGCAGGCATGCCTGGCTTTAATCTGTTGTTTTTATTTGGAATGGAAACCCGTATCAGGTTAATTCTTGATTCGGGTACGATCTCAGGGTTAACAAAGCTGATCCGGCCATTGATTGCTTCATCGCCCAGTTCAGGAATACGAACGATGGCCGAGGCGCTTTGCTGAAACTGTGAAAATTGCGAGGTATATACCTGGGCTTCTGCCCATAATGTAGATAGATCTGCTAATTCTACGATGGTCCCACCTTCCATAACATAGTCGCCCTGTTGTACATTCAACACAGTGATATACCCATTGTAAGTGCTATAAAATGTTGTAGTAGGATTCGCCTTTCCCGCCTTTTCAAGCTGCGTAATTTGCGCACTGCTCATTCCCCATAACGTTAGCTTATTCCTTGCACTTTGCACCAAAGAATTGAAATCAATAACATCGTTACCGGCAAATGCTTTCTGCCTTTCTAATCCCAAAAGATATTCTTGCTTTGCGTTATTCAGTTCTTCACTATAAATGTCATAAAGTTTATCCCCAGTACTTATATAATCACCTACATTCCTAAAATAGAGTTGCTCCACTCTTCCTATTACTCTTGAACTAATTGCTGACATTTTTGTCTGGTCAAAATTCAAGACTGCTGTTAATACAGTTTGACTACCGATGTTTCCAGAACGAATGGTATCAACGGAAATATTTCCTAATTGAATTTGCTGATCGCTGAGCTGTAGTTCATCATCATTTTGTGCTTTTGATTTTTTCACTGCCGTCAGTGGCATTTTACAGATTGGACATTTACCGGGTTTATCTTCCACTACCTGCGGATCCATAGAGCAGGTATAATACACATCACTATTTTTAACATTGTCATCATATTTTTTGCCTGAGCAGGCCCATAAATAAATTAGTAAAAATATTAGTACGTAACGCATAACTATTCTTTTACTTTAATAAAGCTTTCGCTATCAATTAAAAACTGTGCTTTCATAGCTACAGAATCTGTTCCAGATAACCCGCCTGTAATCTGTATGTTATTACCGCTTGTTATCCCGGTAGTGACTTTCTTTGGTTTAAATCCATCAGCCACTTTCATAAAAACGATTTTGTCAATACCCAGTGAGGTTACTGATTCTTTTGGCAACCAATAACCCATTGGAGGATGCGCTACGATTACGCCCCTCACCTGGCTTCCCACTGGTAAGCGCAGGCTTGAATTATCAAAATAAACCCTTACCGAAGTAGTCCGGCTTCCTTCCCTGTAAAAAGGTTCTATAAAATCAATATGTCCCTGAAAAGATCGGCCTGAACCAGCTTCTGGTGTAATTACCACTAACTGGCCCTTTTTAATCAAAGACTGACCATCGGTGTAAATATTTAACAATGCCCATGCCTTTGAAGGATTGTAAACACTAAAAAGGTTTTGTCCTTTTTGCACATACATACCTTCCTTTAAATTTAATAATTCTGTACTTAGGTTAATGGTACTCATAGATGATGAAGATGCCTGCGGGCTCATAGCAATCAATCTATTTCCGGCATTGTGCAAATGACCACTCAAGTTGCTATAGACGCCTACTGAATAAATGGGTTTACCCGTTTGGGTTATTCTTTGCACCTGGTCCTTACTCATTCCTAACAATAATATTTTTTGTTTGGCTGCTTCTTTCAGAGAAGTATTGCCTGCATCATTTTTTAATATAAAAAGAAGGTTTTGTTGCGCTGTAAGCAATTCGGGGCTATAGATGTCCATTATTATTTCTCCTTTTTTAATGTACTGGTATTTATAGCGGACATACAATTTTTCTATCCTCCCGTTTATCCTTGCAGAAATATTTCCCACCATACGGGTATCATACTCAATTCTGCCCAACGCCTCAATTTCTACTACAGCCTGTTCTTTTTTAAGTGCTGTAACCGGGATACCGGAAATAACATACTGGTTAGTAGGTTTTATTAATGATTCTAACTGGACACCGTTAATTGAGGCAGCATCAATTTCTTTTTTAACCAGTTGCATTCCACAAATGGGGCAGTTACCCGGTTTCTCACGAATGATCTGAGGATGCATAGAACAAGTATATAATTCCTGACTATTACCTGCATCAGTGTGTTGAGTATGATCTATTTTTTTATCGCTATTACATGCTGATGAAAACAGTAATAAAGAGAAAATATAGTGTATACTATGAAGTCTCATGTTTAGTTAATTTGTAAAATACGTTCTAATTCAACCTGTATGGCTAATAGCTGCTGCAGTTGATCCAGGTATTCCAACTGGATCATATTTAAACTCTCCCATGCATCAAATAATTCAAAAAGCTCCTCGGTATTTTGCTCATACCCCAATTGCATGGTTCTGTAATTATTTCGAAGTGCCGGTATTATGTTTTCCTCATACAGTTTTATTTGCTTTCTTTTCGTGTTAAACTCTGTACGCATGCTGGATGCCATACCTGACAATTCGTTAATCACCATCTGGCGTTCAAAGCCCATACTTTCTCTGCGCCATCGTAAGCTTTCAATATTTGCCTTACTCATCCTGGATGACCAGGCTGCAAAAGGTATCTTCACCATAGCCATAGCTGTATATTGCATCGGTTGCCCGCCAAACCCAAACATATGCTCATAGCGAAAACCAAATTCCGCTTTTAATTTTGCCCTCTCTAATTGCTGTTGTAAGCCTACTAATTGAATTTCTCTTTCTATAACTTTCAGATCACTTCTTGAATTGATGAAAGCTGTACTGTCCAATTGAAGGTTGCTGTAATCTTTTATACTAAACGTGGTATCAATATCGAACAAGGTTTCCTTGTCCCTGTTCATCAGGGTGTTTAAGTTAATCCTGCGCAGGCGTATATCATTTTCAAACATCAGCCGCATGTTTTGAATATTACCGAGTGCGGCTTTTGCTTTATAATAAGCACTTATTTTTCCCAGGCCGTTCTTATACCGTATC
>JAYUYX010000213.1:0-21273 GCA_043752205.1 Chitinophagaceae bacterium | reverse complement strand
AATCCATGGAATTTAAACAGAGGTTCAAGTGGTTCTTCTGCAGGTTCAACAGCTGCTACAATTGCAGGTTTAGTTCCCTTTGCAATTGGTACAGAAACATGGGGTTCTATTATCTCTCCTGCTACCAACTGTGGTGCAACCGCTCTGCGCCCTACTTTTGGCAGCACCAGCAGAACAGGAGCAATGGCATTAAGTTACAGCCTTGATAAGATTGGACCTATCTGCAGATCAGCAGAAGACGCTGCAATTGTATTTAATTATATACATGGCACAGATGGAAAAGACCAGGCAGCAGTAAATATGCCATTCAATTACACAGGTAAAGCCGATCTCTCAAAAATGAAAATTGCTTATGCCAAAAATTATTTTGAAAGTGGGGATACTTTAGGAAATGAATTAAAAGTTCTGGAAGTTTATAAAAGCATGGGCGCCCAATTAATTCCTGTTGATTTTCCGGATTCTACCGTTTACAACTTTGATATTATGGGTATTATTATCAGTGCTGAATGTGCAGCGCAATTTGATGAATTTACCCGGAGCGAACTGGATGATATGATGACCAGGCAACGTAAGGGTGATTGGCCCAACCAATTTCGTTCAGCAAGATTTATTCCTGCGGTGGAATATATTAATGCTTACCGCCATCGTTACTTATTAATGCAGAAAGTAAATGCAGTGCTGAGTCAATACGATGTTTTTATTTGTCCAACTTATGGAGGAGAGCAGCTAACCATAACCAATCTAACCGGCCATCCTGCAGTCTGTTTTCCAACTGGATATAATAAAAATAAATTGCCTACCAATATAACCCTGGTTGGTAATTTATACAGCGAAGCAACTTTATTGGCTGTTGCCAAAGCTTACCAGGATGCAACCGATTTTAATAAACAGCATCCTGATTTTTTTAAATAACAGCAGTATACAATTAATGTTGGTAAATTTACAGCCCGTTTAATTTTACAATCAAGTGGCTTTTCAACTTCAAGCACCATATTCACCGGCAGGCGATCAGCCTGAAGCTATCGATCAACTTACCGAAGGTATTTTGAACGGAGAGCGATACCAGACATTATTGGGTGTTACAGGTAGTGGTAAAACATATACCATGGCCAATGTGATACAGAATGTACAAAGGCCTACACTGGTGATCACCCATAATAAAACATTGGTGGCGCAATTGTATGGGGAGTTCAAACAATTCTTTCCTGATAATGCAGTAGGCTATTTTGTTTCGTATTACGATTATTATCAGCCCGAGGCTTACATGCCCGTAAGCAATACATACATAGAAAAAGACCTTAGCATTAACGAAGAACTTGATAAGCTTCGGCTACAGGCAACCGCACAATTGTTAAGCGGCCGCAGAGATATTATTATTGTCGCCAGTGTGAGTTGTATCTATGGTATGGGTAATCCTACCGATTATGAAAATGGTATCATCCGTATTCAGCAGAACCAGGTGATCTCCCGACAAGGATTTTTACATGCACTGGTAAATTCTTTATACAACAGGAGCGAAGGTGATTTTACAAGAGGAACATTTCGGGTAAAAGGAGATACCATCGATATTAATCTGCCTTATGTTGATTTTGGCTACCGCATTACTTTTTTTGGCGATGAAATAGAGACCATCGAAACGCTGGAACTCAGCAGTGGTAAACGTATTAGCAGTGTAGATCATGCCGCCATCTTTCCTGCCAATTTATATGTGGCTCCAAAAGATGTATTGCAGCAGGTGATACATGAAATTCAGGATGAAGTGGCCGCACAGGAAACTTATTATAAAAACTCAGGTAAATATATTGAAGCACAACGCATCAGTGAGCGGGTTAATTACGACCTGGAAATGATACGTGAACTCGGTTACTGTAATGGCATTGAAAACTATTCACGCTTTTTTGACCGGAGAAAACCCGGCACAAGGCCTTTCTGCCTGCTTGATTATTTTCCAAAGGATTTCATTTGTATTGTGGATGAGAGCCACCAGACCATTCCGCAGGTGAGTGGCATGTATGGCGGCGACAGGAGCCGTAAACTTGTTTTGGTTGATTATGGTTTTCGCCTGCCATCGGCATTAGATAACCGCCCACTCAATTTTCATGAATTTGAAAGCCTGCTTAACCAGACTGTTTATGTTTCGGCCACACCGGGAGAATATGAACTTGAAAAATGTGGAGGCATTGTTGTTGAGCAGGTGGTAAGGCCTACAGGTTTATTGGACCCGCCGATTGAAGTAAGGCCTTCTGTGAACCAGATAGATGACCTGCTGGATGAAATAGACAAAAGAATAACTAAGGGTGATCGTGTTTTAGTTACTACCCTAACAAAACGCATGGCCGAAGAGATGGATAAATATCTCCACCGCATTAACATTAAAAGTAAATACATCCACAGTGAAGTAGATACACTGGAAAGGATAGAAATACTCAGGGAACTTCGCCTGGGAGTTATTGATGTTTTGGTGGGCGTTAACTTATTAAGAGAAGGATTAGACCTGCCGGAAGTTTCACTTGTTGCTATTTTAGATGCAGATAAAGAAGGTTTTTTACGTAATGAAAAAAGTCTTACCCAGACAGCCGG
Organism: Chitinophagaceae bacterium; assembly: GCA_043752205.1. Lineage (GTDB taxonomy): Bacteria > Bacteroidota > Bacteroidia > Chitinophagales > Chitinophagaceae > Ferruginibacter. The sequence goes on along the minus strand of JAYUYX010000213.1, from coordinate 18,693 downwards.
ACGTGCCGCCCGTAATGTTGACGGACTGGTAATTTTTTATGCTGATAAGATGACCGAAAGTATGCAGCGCACCATTGATGAAACAACCCGCCGCCGGGAAAAGCAGGTGGCATTCAACATGGAGCATAATATAACGCCAACCACCATTAAAAAAAGTACAGAGCAGATCTTTGCACAGGGATCTGTACTGGATGTTAAGGGCTATGATCCCGCCAATCCATATTCTATTGCACCGGATGAAGAACTGGTAACTGCCGCAGAGGACCAGGCGGTTTATTCAACCATTCCCCAATTAGAAAAAGCAATTGTAAAAACAAAAAAAGATATGAATAAGGCTGCCAAGGATCTTGACTTCATGGAAGCTGCCAGGTTAAGAGATGAAATGTTCCGCATGCAAAAAGAACTGGAAGGAATGAAATTATCCTGAGAATTCCGACTCCCAATCGTATAAATATCTCTCTAACAACAATTTTGAACGGTGAGTAATTGGTTTCTTTTGTTTTTTCAAACGTACATATTTCTTTAAAATTATTTGTTATCTTAACCTTCCCTTAATAATTAAAATCAATAGTATATGACTACAATAGCACTCTACAACCTTAAAGGTGGCGTTGGTAAAACCGCCAGTTGTGTAAACTTTGCTTACCTGGCTGCTGCAGATGGTTTTAAAACATTATTATGGGATATTGACCCCCAGGGATCTTCTTCCTTTTATTATAAGGCAAAGCCCAAAGTGCATCCCGGTATTAAAAAATTAATAACTAAAGATGCCGACCTGGAGAATGCTATTTTGAGTACCGACTTTGAGTTATTGGATGTAATACCTGCGGATAACTCCAGCAAAAGCTTTGATATTATGCTTGATGAAATGAAGGGAAATAAGAACAGGCTTAAATCTGTCTTAAAACAATTACAGGGAGAATATGATTTTGTTTTTATTGATTGCCCTCCCGGCTTTAGTGCATTAAGTGAAAATATTTTTAATGCAGCAGATATCGTGCTGATGCCGGTTATACCAACCACGCTCTCTATAAGAACCTACAATATGGTTAAAGATTATTTTAAAGAAAAAGACCTGGACATAAGAAAGATGATGTGTTTTTTCACAATGACCGACCTGCGTAAGAACATGCACAAGGAAATTATGGATGAATTGTACAAAGACAAGCGTTTCTTCCAAAACTATATTCCATACCTGAGCGATGTTGAAAAAATGGGAATACACAAAGCACCCATTATGGAATTTGCCAACAGCAGTTATGCAGCCAGTTGTTACCGGGAATTATGGATAGAGATAAAAGAAGGTGTATTATAAAATAATTTATCAAAAAAAGAAAAAGGGTTGCTGGGATAGCAACCCTTTTTCTTTTTAATAGGTTACACTAAACGACCCGGTTGCAATCAGCTTAACTCCCGGCCCCATTCCAAAATTATCATATACGGTACCGCTAAAAGTTCCGTTTACTTTTGTAGCAGTAATTGAAGTTATTTGTACAGAAAATGAATTATTAATTAAGGGGGATGAAAAAAACGGGTTCATTGAACCAAATGTTGGTGAATAAATAGCCGAACTTCCTTTATTCATGTTAGTTCCTGTAATATTATTATAATTACCATTTGCAATTGGGTTATTCCTGTCAATTAAACTCACAGAAAGATTATCTGTGCCACTTCCTGAATTTTCCCCGGTAACAGAAAATGAATAGGGTGCTGCACTCTGGTCGAGAATACCAATTAAATTCGTATTAAAATTTGTTGTTATACCATTTATTTTACAGGTCAAAAAATCTGCAGGTGGTGGTGGCCCGGCTGTATAAGTAATATCAAAAGAACATCCATTATTTGTTGGTGTATAAGTGAAAGGGCCTGCTGCTGCAGGTGTGTTTGTACTTGTTAAGGTTATTGAATTTGGACCGAGCATTGTAAAATTACCTGAGCCGGAAAATACAACACCATTGCTGGGATTGGTCGTAACATTATAAGAACCAAGTACAGTTACATTTACCCCTAACACAATAGTATTGGTACCATTTAATACCGTGCCCGCTGCATACGTTCCATTGATTCCAGGAGATATGCAATTGCCCGGAGCTCCATCATAAGTGTATGTTGCCGGTGGTGCAGGGAGCATTTACTGTAATATTAAAACTACAGCCATTATTACTGGGTTTATATGCAAAAGAACCCGGTGCTGCAGGTGCACCATTACCAATTAACCGCACAACCTGGGCCCCACCTGTGGTAAACACGCCATTACCTGAAAAGCTTATGCCGTTTAGATTATTAGTAATAATAGTATAAGCTCCAGGGGTTGTAACATTTACAGCCAGGTCAACATAGTTATTTGAACCTAAACTAATACCTGTTGTATATGTACCACTTACATTTGGTGCTGTACAATTGCCAGGTGCACCGGTATAGGTATAAACAGATGAGGTTCCACCGGTACCAAATGATACAGAAAAATTACAGGTATTATTTGTGCTCGGCACAAAAGCAAAATTGCCTGCACGAACCGGGGTGCCGGCTCCTGTTAAAACAACTGTTTAATACCAGTAGTAGTAAATATTCCCCCTCCTGTAAAACGTACTCCGTTGCCAGATGTTGTATTTATGGTATAAGTACCTTTTGTAGCAACATCTACAGAAAGGGTTATGGTATTTGCCGAAGTTAATGGAGTGCCTACGCTATATATGCCCGCCACCACGGGTGCCGTACATCCGGATGGAGCACCAGCTAAAGTATAAGTAGCAGTACCGCCCGGGTTGGCCCCATTTGTAATATCTTTCTTACATGAAATAAAAAACAGGCAAAAGCATGACAGGGTGATGAGGGTAAAATTTTTAAGCATGAGTTAGGTTTTGAATGTACTTAGGGTCAAAAAAATATGACTATATCCTGTAAACGTACAATTTTTAAATAAAGAGAAAAAATTATACATTATAAAAAGATAGCCGAAGCTAAAAGTTGTACTTTTATTTAATACAAGCCCGATCTATCAATTATTCTTATTAATGGTTTTATGAAGAGAGAGTTAACAAGCTGGTTCAGTCCTGCACTGCAAAAAGACATGCCCATTGTTACCTATGGTGATTATGGTACAGCAATTTTATTTGTGCCCACCGCCGCCGCGGATTACCTGGAGTATGAAAGGTTCCAGATGATGGAAACATTGGCACCTTATATTAACGGGGGTAAAATAAAGCTGTTTTCAATCAACAGCATCAATAACGAGAGTTGGCTTAATAAAGAAATGCTCGGTGAGCACAAAGCTATCCGCCAAAACCAGTTTAACGAATATGTTTTTAATGAAGTGATTCCATTTATTAAAAACAACACGAGTGCCGAAACCGAGATCATTACCTGTGGCGCTTCTTTTGGTGCCTTACACAGCATGAACTTGTTTCTTAAGCGTCCGGACCTAATCAGCGGCGTTATAGCCATGAGTGGTGTGTATGATCTTACAGAATATACAGATGGCTTTTTTGATGAGCAGGTATATTTCAACAGCCCTATGCATTATATCCAGAACCTGGAAGACCATTCCATGCTGGAAAAGATACGTAAAAGCAATCATCTGCATATTTTAACCGGCAGCGGTGCGTACGAAGACCCCAATGCCTCAAAAGCTTTTGCAGGACTGCTCTACAGCAAAGGCATCAATTACGAACTTGATGTTTGGGGTGAAGAGTGGAAGCATGATTGGCCAACCTGGAGAGCCATGTTACCGGTTTATTTTGAGACCCGGTTCTGATCTTTCGGCTCTTCCAGACAATAATATGATGCCTTTTTCAGTTATATAGGTTCCAATACACCTAATAATTATGAAAAGTCCCTTACTCCTCTTTGGCATAAAATGCTCAATAATACTTTATTTTGCCGCCTGCACCGGAATTAATGAGTATACCACTGCAGTATCTGCAACGCCTCATGTTACAAAAGGTTCCTGGAAAGTAAATTTATTTACCGAAGCCAAAGCCGATAATACAAAGGCATTTTCCGGTTACATTCTTACATTTCAACCCAACGGGAAAATAATTGTGAGCAAAAATGCGGAGCAGGTTACCGGCAATTGGTACGAGGATGATATCATAAACAAGATCACCATCAGGCTGAATACAAAAGATCCTGTACTTGCCAAGCTGAATGATTACTGGAATATTTCTTCTACAAGTAAATCAGATCTTGATCTTAAAAATACTGAAAACCCATCAACAGGCAGGCTACACCTCACAAGCCTGTAATATAAAAAGTTAGTTTTGTTTCTCTGAGTTTAATGATCTAAAAGCTGTTCTCAAAAGGAGCAGCTTTTAGGTTTTAAGAACTTATTGATTGGCTGCAACAATTGTTTTACTTTTAGGGCATGCCAAAAAAATTATTCTTATTAGATGCTTTTGCACTGGTTTTTCGTGCCTACTACGCACTCATACGCAACCCCCGCATTACCAGTAAAGGCCGAAATACCAACGCCCAGTTTGGATTTACCAATACCATCATTGAGCTGATCAAAAATCAGAATCCCACCCATATGGCCGTGTGCTTTGATACCCATGCCCTTACTGAAAGGCATACTGATTTTGCTGATTACAAAGCCAACCGTCAGGAAACACCCGAAGATATTATGAGTGCTGTGCCGGATATTAAAAGAATAATTGAGGGACTAAACATTCCGGTTATTGCTATTGATGGTTATGAAGCCGATGATGTAATCGGCGCTTTAGCAAAAATGGCCGAAAAGGAAGGCTATGAAGTGTACATGGTAACCCCGGATAAAGATTATGGCCAATTGGTTTCTGAAAACATTAAAATTTATAAGCCGCCATACCAGGGAGGTAAATTTGAAATACTGGGCCCACGGGAAGTTTGCGAAAAATGGGATATCGCCAATGTTGACCAGGTAATTGATATGTTGGGTTTAATGGGTGATGCTGTTGATAATATACCAGGCATTAAAGGTGTTGGTGAAAAAACTGCGGCCAAGCTTTTAAAAGAATATGGCAACCTGGAAAATATTTTAGCCAATGCTGATAATATAAAAGGCTCCCTGGGCGAAAAAGTTCGTGCAGGTAAAGACCAGGCGATAATGAGTAAAAAATTAGCTACTATTATACTTAATGTACCCGTTGAATTTCATGAAGAGAATTTTTTAGTTAGGGAAATGAACAAGCTCGCTTTAAAAGAAATTTTTGAAGAGCTGGAATTTAAAACATTGGGCAAAAGAATTTTAGGAGACGAAATTGATGGAGCGCCGGAAGCATGGAATAATGAGGATCCAAAGCCTAAAAAACAGGCCACTGCTCAAATGGATCTGTTTGGAAATATTATTGAGCAACCCGAACCTGTTGAAATAAAAGTTAAAAATGATGATGACATTATTTTAGCAGATAAAAACATCAACAACACAGCACACAATTATGTACTGGTAAATTCTGAAAAGGCTATCAGCGAAATCATTATAATCCTCCAATCTGCGATTGAAATATGTTTTGATACCGAAACCACCGGCATCGATGCCAATGATGCAGAATTAGTGGGCATGAGCTTTTCCATAAAACCCGGCGAAGGATATTATGTTGTTTGTCCTCCAGACAGGGAAGACTGCATTAAACTGTTGAGCAATTTTCAGCAACTGTTCCATGATAAATCAAAAAAATGGATCGGGCAGAACCTTAAATATGATATGCTCATCCTTAAATGGTATGGGTTTGAACTTGCAGGCGAAATATTTGATACCATGTTGGCACACTATGTAATTGAGCCAGAAGGAAAACGAAGCATGGATGCGATGGCTGAAAAATATTTAGGCTATGCTACCGTTCATATTGAAGAACTCATCGGTAAAAAAGGCAAAGGCCAGGGCAATATGAGAGATGTGGAGCCCGAAAAAATAAAAGACTATGCGGCTGAAGATGCAGATATCACTTTACAATTAAGAAATGTTTTTCTTCCCCAGCTAAAACAAAAAGAGGTAGAAAAGGTTTTTTATGAAGTAGAGAACCCATTGGTGAAAGTGCTTACCGCAATGGAGTATGAAGGCATAAAAGTAGATGAAGCTTTTTTGAATGATTATTCAAAAGAGCTTGAGAAGGAAGCTAAGATCGCAGAAGAAAGTGTGTATGCACAGGCGGGTGTTCGTTTTAATTTAGCATCGCCAAAACAACTGGGCGAAGTGCTGTTTGATAAAATGCAAATAGACCTTAAAGCGAAAAAAACAAAAACAGGCCAATATGCAACCGGGGAAGATGTGCTGTTAAAACTGGCCAGTAAAAATAAAATCGTAGATGACATTTTGATCTTCAGGGAGTTTACCAAGTTAAAATCAACCTATGTAGATGCGCTGCCATTAATGATCAATAAAAAAACCGGGCGTGTGCATACCTCCTACGCACAGGCAGTGGCAGTAACGGGCAGGTTGAGCAGTAATAATCCTAACCTGCAGAACATTCCCATCCGCACCGAAAGAGGGAGAGAGATACGTAAAGCATTTATTCCACGGGATAAAGATCATGTGTTGATCTCTGCCGATTATTCTCAAATTGAATTACGCATTGTTGCCGCCATCAGCGGTGATGTAAATATGTGCGAAGCTTTTAAGACCGGGAAAGATATTCATAACGCTACTGCAGCAAAGGTTTTTAATGTAGAAGAAAAAGAAGTAACTAAAGAAATGCGATACAAAGCCAAGAGCGTGAATTTTGGTATCATTTACGGGCAGGGGGCTTTTGGCCTGGCAGAAAATCTTTCCATTAGCCGCACCGAAGCCAAAGAGATCATTGATAATTATAAAAAGCAATTCCCAAACATTCAGAAATATATGGATGATACCATTCACTTTGCACAGGAGCATGGCTATGTACAAACCCTGATGGGCCGCAAGCGCTGGCTAAAGGATATCAACAGTGCTAACTTTACCGTTCGGGCTTTTGCCGAACGCAATGCCATCAACTCACCCATACAGGGCTCGGCTGCCGATATGATCAAGCTGGCGATGATCAAGATCCATGAAGAATTTAGTAAACATAATTTCAGATCGAAAATGTTGCTGCAGGTTCATGATGAATTGGTATTTGATGCACACAGGTCTGAAATCGAGATCATAAAACCCATCATTCTTAATTGTATGCAAACTGCTTTAGCATTACCAAATGAAGTACCAACAGATGCTGAACTTGGGATAGGGGAAAATTGGCTTGAAGCGCATTAACATACCCGGTGAGTCACCCCAAGAGGGTGACTCACCGGGTATGTAAAAGGCAATAACAACTATTTATAAAATATACATTGATGCCTACCCCACCTGAATTCAAAGCTCCATTTCAACCTCAATGCTTTTATCATCTCGTGTGTAAAAGTATCGATGGGATACTTCTTTTTAAAGAAGATATTGACTATACAGTTTTCCTTCAAAGGTTTCACCAGTTTACTAACCAGGTATTAGATGTGTGGAGTTATTGCCTGCTAACCAATCACACACATCATATTGTCAGAATAAAACCATTGGCAACTGTTTTAGAAAAGCTTAAAAGATTAACTGTTAAGACTGTGTCCATGGAATCTTTTTTATTGGACCCAAATAATGAGGATTTTCTTGATGCTATGATTGAAAGACAAATGAACAGTTTTTTAGTTTCCTATGCCAACTATACCAATAACAAATACAAGCGTAAAGGCGGACTTTTTCAAAAACCATTCAGAAGAATTCAGGTGGCTGATGATATTCATTTACAACAGGCGATCATTTATGTACATGCAAATGCACAAAAGCACCAAATTATTTCCGATTTCAGGAATCATCCGTACACTTCATATATCGCAATATTAAATAACGACACTACATTTATTGATAATAAAAATGTGCTTATTTTTTTTGGAGGTACGGAAAAATTTATACCCATTCATAAAAGCCAGGTTGATTATTATTATAGTAACAACTGGCCTTCTTCAAAAATGGAATAACTATTGTTATCCGGGTGAGCCACCCTTTGAGGGGTGACTCACCCTAGCGACATATCTTTGTCTTATGAAACCTGCAATCATTTACTGTTACGACGCCTACTGCGGTTGGTGTTATGGCTTCAGCCCTGTAATAAAACAAATTACTGAAGATTATAAAGATACGCTTGACATTGAAGTATTGAGTGGTGGTATGATGACCGGTGAAGCGGCTATGCCTATTGAAAAAATAGCTCCTTACATTCAAACGGCTTACAAAAGAGTTGAGGAAATGAGCGACATAAAATTCGGTGAGGATTTTTTATGGCATATCAATAATCCTGATAAAAGCGATTGGGTGATGAATTCAGAAAAAGCGGCTATTGCCTTATGCATACTAAAAGAGTATTATCCCGAACGCCAATTGGAATTTGCCACCGATTTGCAATATGCTTTAAATTATGAAGGTCGTGACCTGGATGATGATGAAGCTTACCGCCACCTGCTGGATAAATTCAATTTACAACCTGAAGCTTTTTACAGCAAGCTGAATGACGATGAGCATAAAGAAATAGCACATTATGAATTTGCCTTAATGAAACAGTTACAGGTAACTGGTTTTCCAACTGTTTTCCTTCAAACAGCTGAGCTGAAATTTATAATGATTGCAAGAGGCTATACAGCCTACGAAGATGTGAAAGAACGGATTGAAAAAGCGCTGGCAGAAGCGACTGCATAAATTTGGGCCGTTCATTAAAATCACTTGCATATCTTAAAGCCATATTGTATTTTGTACAAAAATTATTTTTTATGAAAAAAATCACCTTAGCTATCTGCTCTGCAACATTATTATTAATTGCCTGTAACAGCAGCGAGACAAAAGACAACAAAAACGACTCTACATCTACCAGTGCTTCAACTGCCGATGTAAAAAAGGATGAAGCCTGGGTTCCTGTGGACTCAGCCACTATGATGAAAGCCATGATGGACTATGGCACACCGGGCCCTATGCACAAAATGCTGGCATCCTGGAATGGAACCTGGAGTGGTGAAACAACCATTTGGGATTATGAAGGCGCCGCACCAAAAAAATCAACCGGCACTGCTGTAAATACCATGATCTTAGGTGGTAAATACCAAAGCAGCAAACATACGGGCAATATGATGGGAATGCCTTTTGAGGGACATGGCATTACAGGATACGATAATGCCACAAAACAATTTGTTAGCAGCTGGATTGATAACTGGAGTACTGGTATAATGAATATGCCCGGCAACTGGGATGACGCTACCAAAACATTAACTTTTACCGGTACTGCCCCCGATATTACAAGGCCAGGTAAAGAGTGCAATTATAAGCAGGTTTTAAATGTTATTGATGAGAACATGCACAGTTTTGTGATGTATGCACCAGACCCTAAAACAGGAAAAGAGTTTAAAATGATGGAAATAAAAATGACCAGGAAGAAATAAGGTTTCTAATTTAATACCAATAAAAAATCCCGGAAATTTTCATCCGGTATTTTTTATTGTAACAGATACCTTAATTATCGTTTTAAATTTTTCTCATACGTTTCAATCCATTTTTCTACTGTTATCTTACTGCACAATTCCCCAATTAATTTGTACGGAATATTTTCAGGTTTCTTAAAGCGCATGCAACTTTTACCCATATCCAGTTTTCCCAAACCGGTTTTTGCATATTCATGGGTAAACCATTTATGCAGTTTGGCATCCGCATAAATACCCATGTGATAAAAGTTAATGCTGTTCTTTTGTGAAGCCATACCTGCAAAAGGTAAAGGATCTTTCGGGTTGCAATGGTATCCGGCAGGGTAAATGGAATGCGGCACACAATAACCCATCATCCCATAACCCATTACTTCTTTAAACCCTTTGGGCAAATTTTTTGAAATTACTTTACGCAGTTTGTTCATTGCTTCCTGCCTTTCGGGCGGAACTTCTGATAAGTACTGCTCAACAGATGATGCTTTTGATTGCATGACTGGCCGGTTTGATGTTGAAAGATAAAATTAAAAATCAAGTATAGCGTTTTGCATATTTATTCTTTTATTGGTTTATGTCTTTGCCCTCTTTAAGTTTTAAGATATTGGCTTCCATTTGCTTTTTTGCGGCGTCATTAGGAGCCTGTGTCATGGCTTTTTCCGCATGTTTTAATGCAGTTTTATAATCTGCTTTGGCAGAATATACCTGCATCAAACCAATGTTCACTGTATAAATATCACCATATCTTTTTTTGGACGCATCCATCACTTCGAGCGCCTTTTCAATTCTTTTTTGTGTTATTAATTGTCTTGCATAAGCACTGTATTGATTGGCAGTGGCAATAAGCAGCGCTTCAGCCATTGTAGAATCTGCCTGCGTTAAACGGTTCAATTTTTCATACGCAGTTGCAAGATTGCGGAGGGTAATGTATGTTTTTTGTCCGCCAACACCCGTAATAGCTTTTGTGCTCCAATCCAAAGCTTCATCCAGGTAAATGTTTTTGTTCAACGCATATTGTGAAGCCTGTAATAACATTGCAGACATAAAGCCCCTACGTCCGGTCAAATCTTTACGCAGGCTGTTCATTACAATATTATCTACATCAACAGTTATTTTGAATGGTACAGAAAGTTTTTCCCACTGCATAGCAATGGTACAACTGTTCTCCTTATGCTCAATGAATTCATACTTTAACCATTCAACACTCTTATCGAGTGCAATCGGTTTTACACTCACTCTTAGCACATCATCTTTCTGCTGATAATTAAAAGTTCCCCACGCATCTACCTCGTTTGAAAAAATAAGTGTTACCTCATCAGCACCCAGAGCCATGAATAAGGCATAGCTACCTGCTTTAATTTCCTTGCCTTCTACTTTTACATCATGCTCAAATGTTATCACAGTTACTTCGTTAGCGCCGGCACGCCAGGGAGCGTCATTTTTACCGGTAACAAAATTTTGTTCTTTAAAGCCGTATGGCACCCTATTCCCTTCGCCATAAATCTTTCCTTCCCGTTTATTTACATCGGGCCTGCTATATTTTATGGTGATAGAAGTAATACCCACTTCTTCAGAAATGCTGGCCCTGGGATTACCGCCGTTAGGTGGTAGATCCATTTGGGCATAAGAACTCAAAGCAAAAAAGATCAATGCAAAAAAGAATAACTGCTTCATAAATTAGTATTTTTCTAATGAATAACTGCCCTGCTCCGGTGAGATAATGCAGTAGAATATTTGAAAATTTTCCTATTTCAAAATAAGAAATTAAAAAGAATAAGCTTTAATTATTTTACAGGCGGCGATGCACACGGGTACTGTTTTCCATAAATATTTATTTTCAGGCTGTTTACTATTTTTTAACAAATGAATTGTGTAATCATATAGGCTGTTTCATCCTATACACAAATTCAACTGCTATGTTTTTCACTTCCTTATTTAAAGACGCACGGTATTTTCAGATCATATTTCAAACCATATTTTTAAGTTATGGTATTTTATTTCTGCACTGGCGAAACGAAAGCTGGCTCTATATTACCTACTTGGGCACAAGCCTGCTGATACAGTGCATTTGTGAATGGTACTTTGGAAAAAAACAACAGCCTTATTTACAGCGGCTTAAAAACGGGTTACCTTCTGTTCTTATTTCATCCTTTGGTTTAAGCCTTTTACTAAAAACAAATATCTGGTGGGTTGCAGTTTTTGCTGCTGCTGTTTCAATTCTTTCAAAATATATTTTAAGGATTAACGGTAAACATATTTTCAATCCGTCTGCTTTAGGAATTGTATTGGCCATATGGCTAACAGGTAATGCCTGGATTAGCCCCGGCCAATGGGGAAGCGGTGTTGTGGTATTGTTTGGGGTTTTAAGTTTAGGTTTTATTGTTGTTACCCGGGTTCAAAAATTAGATGTGAGCCTTGCATTCCTAGGCACATTTGCAACGCTGGTTTTTATAAGGCAGATCATATACCTGGGCTGGCCCATGGATCATTTTGTGCAATCCGTAAGCACGGGCAGCCTACTACTTTTTTCTTTCTTTATGATAACTGATCCTAAGACCATTCCCAATCATAAAGTCACCAGAATCATATGGTGCATGGCCATTGCGGCAACAGCCTTTTACCTGACTGCCTTTAAATTCATGAACGGCGCTCCCATTTTTGTACTCGTGCTTGCACAACCACTGGTTCCGCTGCTGGACAGATTTTTTAAAGCTAAAAGATTTGAATGGGTTCCATCAAAAAACTACACTAAAGAAGAAACCAATTTCCTGCAGGTGATCTATACCAAATCATCCATGTAATTATTGAACATTAAAAAATAAATTATGAAAAAGAAACTTTTAATTATCGGGGCATTAATTGCTGTGTCCCCAATGCTGTTCTCCTTTTGCGGGTTTTATGTAAGCAAGGCCGATGGCAGTTTAAAGAACAAGACCAGCCAGGTTATCTTAGTACGCGATGGCAACAAGAATGTGATCACCATGTACAATGATTTTAAAGGTGATACCAAAGACTTTGCCATGGTAGTACCGGTGCCGGTGGTATTACGCAAAGATGATATCAAAGTTGTTGATCAATCCATCTTTCAAAAATTAAATGATTATAGTGCGCCAAGACTGGTTGAGTATTGGGATGAGAATCCGTGCGGAAGTGATAAAATGGAAGATGCTTTATCAGGAAAAGTTGCAGGTGTTCAAATGAATGAAGCTGTTGTTACTTCAGCATTTGGCACCAAAAGGTCTTCTGTAAAAATAGAAGCAAAGTATTTAGTTGGCGAGTATGATATCCTGATCTTATCTGCCAAAGAAAGTGGTGGATTAAAAAACTGGCTTACAGAAAATGGCTATAAAATTCCCGCAAATGCACAAGAAGTACTTGATCCATACATAAAAAGCAATCTTAAATTCTTTGTGGTTAAAGTAAATGAAAAAGAAAAGCAGAAGCTTAATAATAATTTCCTTCGCCCGATACAGATCAGTTTTAACTCACCAAAATTTATGCTGCCTATCAGGTTGGGCATGGCCAATGCGGATGGCGACCAGGACCTGATCGTATATGCTTTTACCCGCAGTGGAAGGATCGAATGTACCAATTACCGCAATGTGGAAATTGCAAGCAATAAAAAAATTCCGCTGTTTGTACAAAAGAACTTTGGTGCATTTTATGGCAACCTGTTTACCAACCAGTGGGACAAAGAAAATAAAGCTGTTGCTTTTTTAGAATATGCCTGGAATGTTACACCGGTAAATCCAATGAAATGTGATCCTTGTGTAGGCAATCCCCCTACCCAACAAGACCTGGTGCAGAGTGGGGTTTGGTGGCTTAACAATAAAGACTGGAATGACTACAGTGATGTTGAAGAAGAAGAAATTGATAACGGCAGTAAGAATGTGCATTTCACGAGGCTGCATTTCCGTTATAACAGGAACTCTTTTCCGCAGGACCTGATGTTCCAGGTAACTCCCAATACATTAAACTACCAGGCAAGGTATATCATTACGCATCCTGCCTCAGGGGATCTTAGTTGTGCAGCAGGAAAAAAATACCTGCAGGATCTGAAACAAAGAAGAAAAAAGGAACTGGTTGAACTGACTGCATTAACAGGTACAAACATAAATAACTGGCAGGATGAAGCAATAGCAAAAAATGATGAGGAAACAAATGTATCGGCTCAATATGCAACTTTAATACCACAGGTAAAAAATGAAATGGATAATAAGCAGCAAGCGCCCGCAGGGATTATCTTATTTGGTATTGCTATGTTGGGTGGTGCAGGTTTAATGAGGTGGAAAGGTATGATCTAAATATGTTGGCTATACAGGTTTTAGTTTTAAGGTGGATGCTTCGCAATCTTGTGGAGCATCCTTTTTTAATGCTGTGTGATCTGCACTGGGCTACTGATATAAAAAAGGCCCTGCAAAAATTGCAGGAGCCCTTTCGTTCGTATTCACCTTTAAGGCTATTTTCCGCCACCACCGGCTGAGGGCCTGGGTTGTCTCATTGAAGGCAGTATCTCGTCCTGCCACTGTTTCATTTGTGCTTCAGTAAAGATCAACTTCAATTTAGCATCTCTGACATCTGCCAGTTCTTTTCTTTTAGCACCCATGGCTTCGCGGTCGCCACCTGCTGTACGTACCTCTTCCATGGCTTTTTGTGATGTGGCATTATAATCGGCAATGATAACATCGGCTTTCGCTTTTGTTGCAGCATCCAGGTTCATTGGCGCCATTTTTTCGATTATCGCTTTTGTTCTTTCTTCAGCAGTCATACGCTGACCGCCACCGCCCTGTGCAAATGCAAAAATTGAGAACATTACTGCAAAGGCCATCAATACAAATTGTTTTTTCATGTTTATATTTTTTAGTGTTTAGATGCTTTCAATTGGACGATAATTTTTTAAAAAAAATCGTCGTTACTTTTTTTCTAAGCCTGGTTTTCGCCTGTCCTGGCCTCTTTTATTTAATACCTTAACAAATAAAGAATCAAATTTGGGCAACTGTTCCTGAGTACAAAGGGCCCTTACTTGTTTTAAATGATTAAACATTTGTAGCTCCAATGCCTTTTGAGAAGCAGCTGACTGGTCGGCAATAGTATTCATAACGGAGTCACTAAAATTTGCCGTGGTTAATTCTTTAAATTGTTTATCTTTTGAGTTCCGGTTGGTCTCAAACATAGTTTTCATGTATTTACTATGCCAGGTACTCATGCTATCGTATTGCTGCATCTGGGCATCATTGAACCCGATCTCTTTTTTTAAAAAATTACCGATCACTGTTTTTCTGTCCATACGCTTACCATGTTTTCTTTCATCTTTCTTTAGTAAGAAAAAAGAAACCAGCGCAATATTGGCAATCAATAAAATGCCGATGATGGCAATAAGAATTTTGCTTTTATTTTGTTGGGCTATCATTATGGTTGGTTATTTTCAATATCATAAATAGTAGCTACTGTTGAAGAAAACTCATCTGTTGAATTCACGGCTACCTGGTCAGTAGAATCTCCTGTATTTAAGGACCCTGTTTTAATCACCATTATATTGATTAATATAATTAAGCAAAGGCCTGTGAAAGCCACGGCTGGCCTTGTTATGAACCATCCTACTCTTTCCCATACAGATGCCGTACCGTTATTCATTCTTGCATTGATACGGGTTAGCAGGAACGGCTTTGGTTCAGCCCGTTGTATATCATCCACACAGTTTATTGCGTCTTCGATAAGTTTATTGATATGGTCAGTATTTTTCATACCCTTTATTATTTTGTAGAGAGATAATCTCCATAAATTTTTTGTAACTCTTTTTTCAAATTCAATTTTGCCCTGCTCATCAATGATTCTACAGCATATACCGTTGTGTTCATGATCTCTGCAACCTGGTCGTTACGCTGGCCTTCAAGTTTTTGCAGTGTAAAAGCTATACGTTGTTTTTCCGGTAGTAATTTTAATGCCTCAAACAATTGCCGGGCTTTTTCCTTGTTCTCTAACTTCACTCCCGGGTGATCAAATTCTGTTTGCCCGGGCTCCGATCCTGTATCCGCACCAAGTAAGTTCTGCACTACAGCAAAACGTTTTTTCCGTTTCTTTTTCTTTTCATGGTCAAGTGCCTTACTCAATGTAATGCGGTATAACCATGTAGAGAATTTTGAATCGCCTTTAAAAGAACTTATCGACCTGAAGACCTGAATAAAAACTTCCTGTGTTATATCATCTGCATCATCTTCCTGCTGCACAATACCCAGCGCTGTATTATAAACCATATCCTCGTATTCATCGACCAGCTGCTTAAAAGCCGATTCATCTCCCTGCTGCAGTAATAAAACCAATTCCGGTTTGTTCAAAACGTACTTTTTTGTCCGGTCTAAATATAAACAATTAACTAAAACTGCCGGTCACCACCGCCCCCCATACCACCACGGTTAAATCCACCGCCCTGGCCATTATTATTTCCCTGCCTTGTTGCCGGCCTACCAAAATTTTTAAGGCTGTAAGTAAATGTCAGCATAAAATATTGTTGCAACACTTTGGTTTGTACATCTTCTATATAAAAATTATTTACAGTTCTTGTAATGCTTTGATTTTGCTTTAAGAGATCAAATACAGATAACTTTAATTCCCCTGCATTGTTCTTTAAGAATTTTTTCCCGATGGCAGCATTCCATAACCAAAAGCTTTGATTAAGGCCGCCTGATAATCCGCTATACGTATTTCCTGAAATATCATTTTGAAGGAACCAGCCTTTCTTGTTCAGAAGGTTAACCTGTGCACCAATACTTTGATTAACATATTTAGTATTGGTGGCTTTGGTAGTATTGGTTTTTGATTCGTTAAAGTTTGCGCTGTACGATAAATTAAAATCTACATACTGGCTTATATTACTTGCCAGTGTAATGCCCCCGTTATATGCATAGCTGTTAGTTTCAGTTTGCTGGTAATTTACAAGCCCAGGTAATTTAGAATAGCTGAAGCCTGTACTTAAATTTAATGTGGTCTTAATGAATTTTAATGGCATACTATAGGTAAAAAATGTACGCAATGTTTTATACCCATCCAGGTTTACAGGCTTAGTTAATTGCGATCCTGCTTTCAACACAATATTTTGCTGAATAGCTGAATCTTGCTTAGGCATATAAATTGCGTTTGTGATATAGTCGCTGGCGGTTTGTAAAAGCAGGTTGGCAAAAAAGCTCCTGCTTGTTTTTGAATTGGTATAAGAATATCGGCCCGAGAAGAAATGCGTATATGACTGGTCAAGCTCAGGATTACCACTACTCACCCTTAATGGGTTGCTGAGGTTAACTACATCCTGCAATTGGTTAACTGAAGGGAAGTTGGTAGACGCCCGGTAAAACACCCGGAGATTGGCATTGGGTGAAACTTTTTTACGCCACATGGCATTTGGTAATATGGTAGTGAATGATTGGTCAACCGAAGTTGTGGTTGGAAAGATCCGCTCACTTTCCAGTTTTGCATGCTGAAAGTTGATACCAAAAGAAAGTTGCTCATCACGACTTTGATTCAGACGATAACTTATGCCTGCATTATTGGTTGTAATGGTATTATCAAATCGGTTTGAAAGCACGGTGTCGAACATGGTATACTTTTGCCCGTCGTAAGAAAAGGTCTGCTGGTCTGCTTTATTCTTTTGCACCGATGGCCTGTATTCAAATTGTAATTGTCCTTTTTTACCAATAGGCTCGGTGTAGGAAATATTGCCCCCAATGGTATACCCATTGGTATTATTATCACTCAGCCTGTTTTGTATTGAATCGTTGGTAAACACACCAAGACTATCATAAAAACGATACCTGGCATCAACAATATTCTCTCCATCATTTTTTGTGAATGTAGTATTGAATCCCAGGGATAATGAACGGCCTCTTTTTGCAAATGCATGGCGAAACATAATATTGTTCCTGATATTATAACCGATTCTGTTGGACGTACTGTTGGCAATTGAATTACTGATAGAATCATTCGGTCCTCTGAATGATTGGAAATTTGAAAAAGAAGCAGACCTGTTATTTTGAAAACTGATAGTGGGTATGATAAAAAAAGTATTTGAAGAATCTATTTTATATTCTAAGCGCATGTTCAACCGGTGATTGGTATTTTTAGTAACCGAATTGCTTTTTTCTACACTGAACTGATTCTTCGGATTTCGGAATGTTTCTGTATTAACTACGCTCTCATTATTATTAGTGCTGTTATTGAAAAAATAACTGGTAGATAGGGTTAGTTTTTTACCGTACATATTGCTGAAGTTGATACCAAAGGCATTTGTTTTACTTATGCCGCTCGACTGGCCCACATTAAAATCGTTGCCACCGCCAAAATTTCCTCCACCGGGGCCACCTCTTCCGCCACCGCCGCCGCCGCCAGAACTACTGGTTACGCCCAGCAGATCCTGTGATGCAAAATTTTGCTGGTTGATATTATTAAAATTCCCCACCAAAGAAATACGCCTGTTATTCTTAAAAAAGCTCACGTTACCCCCCGCTGTATATCTACCATCAGTTCCAGCTCCTGCATATATCCTTCCAAACTGCCCGTTCTTGATGCCTGATTTGGTAACTATATTCACTGTTTTTACAGAGTTGCCATCATCAAAGCCTGTTAACTGGGCCTGGTCGCTTAGTCTGTCAAACACCTGTATCTTATCAATTACGTCGGCCGGTAAATTTTTTAAAGCTGCTGTTGCATCATCACCAAAAAAGTCCTTTCCATCAACAGTTACTTTTCTTACCTGTTCGCCCATTGTGGTAACATTACCCGCTTTATCAATTACAATACCCGGTAGTTTTTTTATCAGGTCTTCGGCAGTTGCATCCGGGTTCACCTTAAACTGGCTGGCGCTGAATTCTGTTGTATCGTTTTTCTGCCGGGCAGGTGGTGCTTTTGATACTACGGTAACTTCTTCCAGCTGAGTAGCTTTTTTTGCAATGGTAAAAGGTATAGGACTATTATTGCTTGCCTGAATATTTATACGTTGTTCTATAATTTCATATCCGGTATTACTTATGCGTAAGGTATAAGCTCCGGCAGTAAGGGAACCTATTTCAAATTCACCTGAGTTACCTGTGACCACCTGCCTGATCTTTGTAGAATCACGCTGAGCAGTTAATTTAATAGTTGCACCTGTAATTGTGCTGTTATCTGATTTATCGATTAGTTTACCTTTAAGTTTAATATCCTGACTCTTTACTGCCATACTTGCCAAACTAAAAACCAATACTGCTAATACCTTTCTACATGTCATAA
>JAYUYX010000212.1:0-9406 GCA_043752205.1 Chitinophagaceae bacterium | reverse complement strand
GTATTTCTTATTTCACTATTGAATTGAAGGATGCATTGATACCGGATAATATGCAGGACAAATTTGATAATTGGATGTTTGGCTGTGATATTTGCCAGGATGTTTGCCCCTGGAACAGGTTTTCCAAACCTACAACAGATATAGGTTTTACCCCTATCCCTGAAATTTTAAATTTCTCTACCAATGATTGGGAGGAATTAACAGAAGAAACTTTCAAAACCATTTTCAAAAATTCACCACTTAAAAGAACTAAGTTTGAAGGCATAAAACGGAACCTGAACTTCATCAGGAAATAATATGAACAGTAATATTCAAAAGTTATATAAAATTGCCAATAAGCCTAAAAGACTTATCATAGGCCTTATGAGCGGTACTTCCTTGGATGGCTTGGACATTGCATTGTGTAATATTGAAGGACATGGAGAAAATACCAAGGTTGAATTAATACAATTTGAAACCATCCCCTACTCCAATGATTTTAAAACTCAAGTAAGATCTATTTTTTCAAAAAAAGAAATTGACCTGGAAAAACTTTGTCTGCTTAATCCGTGGATAGCGTTGCAACATGCAGCAATGATAAATACCTGTTTACTAAAATGGAAAGTTGATAAAGAAATGGTGGACCTGATCGCAAGCCATGGCCAGAGTATTTACCATGCTCCTCAAAGTTTACACAAGCAGCAAAAATTTGGCAATGCAACTTTACAGATCGGGGATGGGGATCATTTAGCAGTTGGCACTGGCATTATAACCATCAGCGATTTCAGGCAAAAGAATATAGCTGCCGGGGGCGAAGGTGCTCCGTTGGCCGTTTATGCCGATCATATATTGTTTAGTAAAAAAGGCGAAGATCGTATTCTATTAAACATTGGTGGCATTGCTAATTTTACTTATTTACCCGGAAAAGGAACTAATGGTAATGTGCTTTGCACTGATGTAGGGCCAGGCAATACCATGATGGATACTTATATGCAGCAACAATTTCCAGGAAAGTTTTATGATAAAGATGCTGCAGTAGCAAAAGCGGGGATCTTAAATGAACCACTATTATCCGAACTTAAAGAAGATGATTTCTTTAAAAAAACACTTCCCAAATCTACAGGGCCTGAACTATTTAATCTTGCTTATCTCTCTGCAGCAAAAAACAAAAGTGCGACTGAAAATTTATCTATTGAAAATACCATGGCTACCCTAAACAGGTTTTCGGCAGAAGGGATTGCTGAAGCCATTGAAACTTGTATACAAAACAAGGAAGACTTACAAATCTTTACCAGTGGCGGGGGAATTCATAATCCGGTGCTCATGCAACATTTGCAGGAATTGTTACCTCGCTGTATATTTAAAAGTAGCGAAAGCCAGGGGGTAAATCCCGATGCAAAGGAAGCTATCCTCTTTGCTTTACTGGCAAATGAATGTGTAAGTGGTAATACTTCAACTTTTGCAACCTTTGGTCCAGCAATTCCGGCAGTATCTATGGGAAAGATCAGTTTTCCAACTTAGTGACTTTGAATCGTATCAACATATTTCTTAAAACTATCGAGAACAATTTCTAAATATTCTTTTTTAGCCTTTTCCAAAACAAGCCCCCTGAATCTTTCCCAGGGATACCATTTCAACTTTTCTGTTTCTTTCCACACAAGTTGTACCTGGTTACTGTCCCCGGAAATATCCAGTACCATGATATTATGCTCTATGATCCTGCCCTTATTATTTTCTATATAAAATGAAACAGCGTTGCTGTCAGTTTTTTTATTGTACAGCAAAAGCTCCTTTTTATCATTAAAAAAAATAGTGGAATCCTTATCAACATTATTTATGTGCCCGCCAATGCCGGGCTGAAAAAAAGGATACCATTTAATCCAGGATCCTGAAACCTGTAATTCCTTTAACACAGTTTGTTTTTTTTGATTTAAAATAACTGCATTGGCCGAATTAATATGCGAAGGAAATAATAAACCGATTACGGTAAACATACTGAAGAAAACAACAAAGCTCAGTAAAGCCATTTTAAAATATTTCATGCTTACTCCCATTTAAAAACTTTAATTGCTGCTATATAAACGGCTATACCCCAAAGGAAGAGGATCCCAATTTCAAATCTAACATCCCATAAATGCTGCCCCTCAAAAGCTACCTTACGCATAGCAGTATTCAGGTGTGTAAGCGGTAATGCATTGGAAATGGGCTGCAGCCATTTAGGAAAAACCTCTACTGAAAAAAACGTACCTCCCAACAGGAACTGTGGCAAGGTGATAAGATTTGCAAACGGCGGTATGGTGCTGTCATTTTTTGCCAGGCCACTTACAATAAATCCAAAACCCATAAATACAAGTAACCCAATAAAACTAAGCACAAGCATATTCAACAGTGTTTCCAACCCTTTTACCAAAGTAAAGTCAAAAAGGTAATGGCCAACCAATATTATTACAATTGCTGTAAGCATCTGAAAAATAACCCTGCTTAAAGCTTCGCCCAATACGATATAAGTGCGGCTGATGGGCGTAGCAAAAAACCTTTTTAACACAAGCGTATTCCGTAAATTAAAAAACATAAATGCCACACCAAATACCCCTGAACTTAATAATGAAAAGCCCAACTGCCCGGGTAAAATAAAATCAATGGTCTTATATTCTCTTACAGTTTCAATATCTCTTTCGTAATTAAAGTCGGCTATTGCAAAATTTTGCCTGTTTGTATATTTATCATTGCTGATCTTATTGGCAATGGCTTCAAGTACAGGCAATAACTGCGGCCATTTATCATTACTGGCGTTTGAACTTCTAATGGTATAAATATATTCCGGAATCTCTGCCTCCGTCTTAGTTATTTTTAAAATCCCCGCAATCTTTCCCTTTACTATATTATTTTTTAGATCAGCTTCATTATCAAAGGAAAGAATGCGGATTCTTTTGCTGAGCTTTAGAGAGTCGTAAAAAGCATTAGAAGTATCACTGTTCTTATCAATAACAATCTTATAAACAGGAGCATTACTGTTATTACCTATAAATCCAAACACGAGTATAAAAACAAAGGGAAAAACAAAACTAAAGATCACAGCAGAGGGGCTTCTGAAAATGGCCCTTAAACTAGCTTTGGTAATTGCCAGCATTGCCCTCATCTGGCTATATTTTTGCATACTTTTATGAATTGAGGCGTAAAGCTATCGGTAAAAAAGGATTTTAAAAAATTTTGACAATTCCCGACATGTGTCGTATATTAGCCAGACAAATGTCTGGTATATGAAAAAGAAAGAAAAAAATACAGGCTATAAGGCTGCCACTCCCCCGGCTCCAAAAGTTCGGGAGCCGTTACCCGTTTATCGCAGTGTTAAAGCGCTCCCACAGGTAAAGGATTTTACTTACAGCGAATTTAAAAAAATTGCAGATAAGGCTCCTTTTACACAGGCTGAATGGGCTGCAATACTGCATATAAGTGAGCGAACTTTACAACGCTATGCTAAGGATAACAGTAGTTTCGCTGCTATTAATGCCGAGCGTGCATTGCAGATTGATAAGGTATTAAAGGAAGGCAAGATCACTTTTGGAAAAGTTGATAATTTTTACAATTGGTTAAAGCGTAAACCTTATATGCTAGAAGGAAATCTCTCTTTTGATTCTCTTACCTCTTATAGTGGTATAGAAAAAGTACTTACCCAACTGGGAAGAATTCAACACGGTTTATTTGCATGATAGTATATAGGATAACCAATTCCGCATATAATGATGATATCAGCGGTGCAGGAGCAAAGATCATGGGCTCCCGATGGAACTCTAAGGGCGTGCCTGTCTTATATACATCGCAACACATTTCACTTTCAGTATTGGAGATGCTGGTAAATACGAATTTTAAAGATTATGCCATTGCCCTGGACCTGATGTATATCAATTTTCCGGAACAGCAAACAATAAGGACAATTGAATTAAGCAGTTTAAAAACAAACTGGAAAGATGATTTGGATTATACCCGTTACATGGGTAATGAATTTATTAACCAAAAAGAATCATTGATTTTAAAAGTCCCATCAGCAGTAATTCATGAAGAGTATAATTACCTTGCTAACCCGCATCATCCCGATTTTAAAAAAATAAAAATAATTAAAACCAAATCGTTCTGGCCCGATCAGCGGCTTTTTAAGATCTGATGAACAAAATCTACCTTTTAATGGGAAGCAACCTGGGTAACAGCAAAACACAGTTATCTAAAGCAATTGCACAAATTGAAAAAAAGATCGGGAAGCTAACCCGTCGGTCAGGGCTTTATTCAACAGCGGCATGGGGCAATACAAAACAGCCCGATTTTTTAAACCAGATTATTATTGTTGAAACCAGTTTAACAGCCAAGCAAACGATGGAAGCTATTTTAAACATCGAAAAGAAAATGGGGAGGTTGAGAACAGTAAAGAATGCACCCCGTATCATTGATATTGACATTTTATTTTTCAACAAAGAGATAATAGATCACCAAAACCTTACAGTACCTCATCCCCAAATTCAAAACAGGCGTTTTGTACTGGTACCACTGAATGAGCTATCACCTAACCTGGTACACCCTGTATTAAAAAGTACAATTCACCAATTGCTTATACACTGTGGCGATACACTGAATGTGAAAAAGTTTTAATTGCCTTAAAGTGCTTTCCGCTTATTTTGCACTTCGCTTTTACTATACTGCATGAAATACAATTTTGTTACCATAGAAGGGAATATTGGCGCCGGTAAGACCACGCTGGCTCATTTATTAAGCAAACATTTTAATGCCCGTTTAATTCTTGAAGAATTTGCTGACAACCCCTTTTTGCCTAAGTTTTATGAAAACCCCGGGCAGTACGCTTTTCCGCTTGAATTATTCTTTATGGCAGAGCGGTATAAACAGCTAAAAGACTTGTTGCAGACAAAAGATATGTTTCAAAACGTAACCATTTCTGATTACCTGTTTACCAAATGCCTTTTATTTGCCAAGGTAAACCTGCCGGATGAAGAGTTTCGTTTGTACCAAAAGCTATTTGAAATTATCAATCCCCAGATTGTACAGCCCGATATTGTGATCTATCTGCACACTCCTGTAAAAAAATTACAGGAGAATATTAAAAAACGCAACCGGGATTATGAGCAATCCATCCCCAATGATTACCTGTTTACTTTACAGGAAACCTATACCCAATACATCAGGCAGCATAATATTAAAACCCTGTATGTAGATGCCGGAAATGCTGATTTTTTAGGGAACGAAGAACACATGAAAGTGATCCTCGATGCTTTAGATAAAGAATATGAAAATGGGCAACATTATTTAACTTTGCCTTAATGAGCGCTAGCAAGCTTCCCGTCGAGTTCCGGAATTTTATTTTTGCAAGACTTTTTTTTGTGTTGGGCTTACGTATGATAACCACCATTGTCATTTACCAGGTCTTCCACATTGCAAATACATACATGGTTGGCTTGGCCGGTTTGGCTGAGTTTATTCCGGCTGTCATTGCCGCTCTCTATGCCGGTCACTATATTGACAGGCACAATAAGAAAAATATCCTTGTCTGGTCTTATGCATTTTATATGCTTTGCGGTCTTGCGCTTGCAGTGGTAAGCCTTCCTGGGTTTAATTTTTCAGGCTCTACACAACTTTCCGTAATTTTTATTGTAGTTTTTTGCACAGGTATCATTCGCTCTTTTGCAGGGCCTGCCGCAAACAGCATGATTGCGGCCATTGTACCTCGTGAACAGCTGCCGAAAGCCATCTCGTACAATTCATCAACATGGTTGATATCATCAATTGGTGGACATGCAGCAGGTGGATTATTAATTGCATTCATAGGCATTGGAGGCGCCTATTTTGTAACAGCCGCATTAATATTAATAGCCGGCATTTTTGCTTTGCAGTTATATCCCAAACCACCGGTTAGTTCCATGGAAAAAGAACCTATGCTTAGCTCAATCAAAAAAGGATTTTCATTTGTTTACAACAATAAAAATTTACTGAGTGTAATTTCATTGGACCTTTTTGCTGTGCTGTTTGGCGGTGCCAGTGCTTTTATACCTGAAGTTGCATCCAATATCCTCCATACCGGACCTATCGGTTATGGCTTCCTAAATGCCGCTATGGATCTGGGCAGTTTAATTGTTGTTGCTGTGCTTGTAAAATATCCTATGCGAAAAAAGCAGGGCCTAAAAATGCTGCTGGCCGTAGCAGGCTTTGGAATAGCTATCATTGTTTTTGGTTTGTCAAAAGTTTACTGGCTGAGTTTTATGGCATTGTTTGCTGCCGGCCTTTGCGATGCTGTTAGTGTTGTAGTACGTGGCACTATCCTGCAATTATTTACACCTGATGAATTAAGAGGCCGTGTTGCTTCAATCAATTTAATTTTTATAAACAGCAGTAACGAACTGGGCCAGTTTGAAAGTGGTGTTACCTCCCGTATATTTGGCACTTTACCGGCTATTATTTTTGGTGGAGCTATGTCGGTGCTGGTGGTAGCTGGTACCTGGATTAAATTTCCTAAGTTGAGGAAGTTGGAATATTAGCCATCTTCCATTACGAGCAATTTTGTAATACCGGCGATATATTTTCATAGCAGCATCCCTGCGAACTTGTTCTGTTCTTCTTTCTTTTTAGTAAAAAGAAAGAAGAATCAATCCTTTCATCGGTATACCATTGAGGAGCACTAATGATGTTTTGCTGTATCAGCTTTTATAAAAAACCCATTGCGTATATTTATACTCCAATTATATATACATGAAACATATCTACAACTCCAAACTGTTTATCAGCTTATTTACTTTTACTATTATAGCGCTTTTCACGGGCTGTAGATCTGTACCCCAATTAAAAGCCGGAGAAGGCTATGTTAATGTAAAAGGAGGAAAAATATGGTACCGTATTTTAGGAGAAGGTAAACAAACTCCCATCCTCATGCTGCATGGTGGGCCCGGTGGTACCAGTAAGTCCTTTTATCAATTTGCTTCTTTAGGCGAAGACAGGCCTGTTATTATATTTGATCAGCTTGGTAGCGGACGTTCTGATCATCATACAGACACCAGCTTACTCAAAGTTGAAAATTTTGTTGAGCAGGTCGAAGCACTAAAAACTTCACTTGGATTAAAAGAGTTTTATTTACACGGCCATTCATGGGGTACTGCTTTAGCTTTAGAATATTACATAAAGTATCCTAAAGGCATTAAGGCCATCATCTTTAACAGTCCGTATTTTAGTACGTCGTTATGGAAGGCTGATGCCGATACACTTATCAGCACATTGCCGGATTCTATTCAACTGGCAATTAAGACCGGAGAAAAAAATCAAGACTTTGAATCACCCGGATATAAAAATGCCAATGAAGTATTCAGCAAACATTTTGGCGTACGGAAAACGAGGTTAACAAGCGAATTAGATACAGCCGCTTCAAAAGGCAATACCTTTATTTATAATTATATGTGGGGGCCAACGGAATTCACTGCAACCGGCACTCTTATTAATTACAACCGGGTGCAAAGTTTAAAAACTATTAAAGTTCCAACCCTTTTCATAACCGGCGAATTTGATGAAGCCCGCCCGACAACGGTAAAATATTTTCAGAGCTTAGTACCCAATGCTAAATATGTTATGATTGAAGGTGCTGGCCATGGAACGATGCATGATAACAGAAGTCAAAACATAAATGCGATAAAAATCTTTTTGAATGAAGTTGACCTTAAATAAGAAAATAAAAAAAATGAAACCCAGAACCTGGGCAATCTTAATATCATTCCTTTCTGCATGTACCTTAAATGCGCAAACCAAAACAACAAAACCTTTCAGCATTGGTAAAATTGCAGAAATAAATTCTGCAATTTTAAAAGAGAAAAGAACACTGAATATTTATTTACCAGATGGTTATAACAGCAAACAAAAATATCCGGTCATTTATTTATTGGATGGCTCAGCCAATGAAGATTTCCTGCACATTGTTGGCCTCGTCCAGTTTTTCAACATGACCTTTAAAATGCCCAAAACAATTATAGTAGGCATTGCCAATGTTGACCGAAAAAGAGATTTTACTTTTCCTACAACAAGGGCTGACGGCAAAAAGGCTTATCCAACTACAGGCGGCTCTGCCAAATTCATAGAGTTTATTGAAAAGGAATTACAACCTTATATAAAAGCTAACTATAAGACCAATAACAGCACTTATATTATTGGCCAGTCGCTGGGAGGATTATTAGCATTAGAGATCCTTTTAAAAAAGCCTGCCCTTTTTAGCAATTACATCATCATTAGCCCCAGTCTTTGGTGGGATGATGAATCGTTATTGAAGGAAGCCCCTGCCCTCTTATCACGACAGGCAGATGCTAAAAGATGGGTGTACATTTCTGTAGGCTCCGAAGGAAAAGTTATGGAAGACGATGCTGCAAGCATTGTAAAAGCACTACAAACTTCCGGCAAACAAAATTCAAAGGTTGATTTTGTTTCCTTACCTAAAGAGAACCATGCCAGTATACTACATTTGAGTGTATATGAGGCTTTAAAAATTTTGTACCCTTATAAAGAATAAAAAATAAAGATAATTTTCAAACTTGTGAACCAATTTTGGATACCCGTGTTTAAAACAATTGATATTCCACTGGCGATTCTTTCGTAAATTGTAATACTAAAATCAAATTTATGCAACGCAGATCATTCTTACGCAATACCGGCTTAACACTGGCAGGCCTTAGTCTATTAAACAAAGAAACCTTAGCTTCTTTTCTTGGTGACCCTGCATGGAAGATAAAAATGCTTACAGACGATATCGGCATCTTTACAGAAAAAGGCGGAACCATTGCCTTTTTGCTTACCCAAAAAGGCATGGTCGTAGTTGATTCGCAGTTTCCGGACACAGCGGCGCATTTAATTGATGAATTAAAAAAGAAAAATAAAAAACCTTTCCGCTTTCTTATCAACACCCATCATCATGGTGATCATTCAGGTGGCAATATTGCTTTTAAAGGAATAGCAGAACATGTAGTTGCACATCAAAACTCAAAAGCCAACCAACTACGGATTGCCGCGGAACAAAAGACTGCAGTTGATAAGTTCCATGTGCCGGATATCACTTTTGGTAACGAAGGCTGGAACACAAAAGTTGGTAAAGAAAGAATCAAAGCCCATTATTTTGGTGCGGCTCATACCAATGGCGATTCCTTGATACATTTCCAGCACGGCAATATTGTTCATATGGGGGATCTGGTTTTTAACCGTCGCCATCCATATATTGATAAAACTTCGGGAGCCGATATTGCCAACTGGATTATATTATTAGACAAAGCCGTTGCTACATTTGATACTAAAACACAATTCGTTTGCGGCCATGCGGCGGCGGGATATGATGTTTTACTAAAAGCCGATGACCTGAAAGCATTTGGCGGCTACCTGGGCAATCTTCTAAAATTTACAGAAG
>JAYUYX010000211.1:0-9491 GCA_043752205.1 Chitinophagaceae bacterium | reverse complement strand
CTTACATCTGTACCTCTTGGATTAAATTGTGCCAGGCGGTGAACTTCGATGAACATGGGTTGTAAAACCTGGTCCTTCAATGCCAGGTATGCCGGATTAAACCTTTCAACATGTCCCACCTGGAATTTGATATTGGCTTCTTTTGCAAGTTTTACAAGATTTTTTGCTTCTTCCATTGTATTGGCTAAAGGTTTTTCTACAAATACATGTTTCCCTTTTTTTATAGCCAACTCACAAAGTTCAAAATGAGAAGAAGTAGGGGCCACAATGTCAACTGCATCGCATGCATCTATTAATTCTTCTACATTTTTAAAGCGGGGTATTTTATATTTTTGAATAACCTCTTCAGCATTTGTATCGTCGATATCTGAAAAGCCGATGAGTTCAATGCCTTCTATCTCCGCCCAGTTATTTAAATGGAATTTACCTAAATGACCTGCTCCTATAACTCCTATTTTTAGCATAAATGATTTTGTAAAGTGAAAAGTCAAAAATCAAAATTCAAAATGGTGAAATTGAAATTTGAGAGTTTTACTTTTTACTTTTGATTTTTTACTTTTTAATTTGCTTCCGTTTCTTCCCAGAATCCCATTTTGCCAAACTTTTCAATCCGTTGTGCTACCCTGGTTTCAGGATCAATGCTTTTTAATTCTTTGATAACAGGCAGCAGGTAATTTTTTAAAGTATCAGCTACTCCCTGGTAATCCCAGTGTGCACCTCCCAATGGTTCAGGAATAACGCCATCAACCAGCCCAAAACCCAACATATCTTTGCCAGTGAGTTTTAACTGTTCAGCCGCGGTTTCTTTTTTATCCCAGCTTCGCCAGAGAATACTGCTGCAACTTTCCGGAGAAATTACCGTGTACCAGGTATTTTCCATCATAAAAACTTTATCGCCTACGCCTATGCCTAAAGCACCACCGCTGGCACCTTCGCCAATGATCACACAAATAACAGGCACTTTTAACCTGATCATTTCATATATGTTACGGGCTATGGCTTCACCTTGCCCTCTTTCCTCAGCTTCCAGACCCGGGTAGGCACCTGGCGTATCAATTAATGTTATAACAGGTTTATTGAATTTTTCAGCCAGTTTCATCAGCCTCAAAGCCTTGCGGTATCCCTCCGGATTGGCCATTCCAAAGTTTCTAAGCTGCCTTGTTTTAGTATTGGCACCTTTTTGTTGTCCCAATATCATCACCGTTTCGCCGCCAAGTTGTGCAAAACCCCCAACCATGGCCTTGTCATCCTTCACGTTCCTGTCGCCATGTAGCTCAATAAAGTTGGTACACATATTTTGAATATACTTAAGTGTATATGGCCTGTCTGGGTGGCGGCTCAATTGTACTTTTTGCCAGGGAGTTACATTGGCAGTGAGGTGTTTTTTGGTTTCAACTATTCTTTCTTCAAGCATGGCAATAGCCCCGCTCATATTTGTTTTTGATTTTTCGGAAGTAATCTTTAATTGTTCTATCTGGTCATATAGTTCTTTGATGGGCCTTTCAAAGTCGAGAAACTGTCTTTTTTTTAATTCGATCATGAAGTAGGTTTAGAATTTAAATTTACAATTTTAAGGTTTGCTTTTACCACGATAGTATAAGATAGTTTGTAAAAGTAAGGGTTACATTTTTTTTATAAAAGTTTTGGAGCAGAAATATAAGAGGCCTATCTTTGCCGTCCTGAAAAATGAGATGAAAGTTAATCATTTAAATGAAACTCAGCTCTTAGGATCCTGGATCGGTAGTTCAGTTGGTTAGAATGCCGCCCTGTCACGGCGGAGGTCGCGGGTTCGAGTCCCGTCCGGTCCGCAAAAAGCCTTTAATACAGCGTATTAAAGGCTTTTTCTTTTACATAAGTTCACATCTTCTTAATACCTTCACACAAAAATATTTTATGAGTTTGCGTTCTACATTACAGGGTACAGGAGTAGCAATTATTACCCCTTTTAAATCAACAATGGAAGTGGATTTTGATGCCCTGGGAAAATTAATTGATTTTATAATTGAGAACAGGATTGATTATATAGTAACCCTGGGAACCACAGGCGAAACACCTACAATAGATACGGAAGAAAAATTCGATATTATTAATTATACCTATGAAAAAGTAAATGGCAGGGTGCCGGTAGTAATTGGAATAGGTGGCAATAACACCAAGGAAGTGATGGAGAACCTGCAGAGCTATCCGTTGGAAAAAGCTGCAGCAGTATTAAGCGCCAGCCCATATTATAATAAACCATCGCAGGAAGGTATTTTTCAGCATTACCGGAATGTAGCAGATGCCAGCCCACAACCGGTAATATTATATAATGTACCCGGCAGAACGGGCAGTAATATTACAGCAGAAACAACTTTACGCCTTGCTAATGAAGTAACAAATATTGCCGGTATTAAAGAAGCCAGTGGTAATATGGTGCAATGCATGCATATACTCCGCAACAGGCCGCAGGATTTTTTAGTTGTTAGCGGCGATGATCATTTAACACTTCCATTGATCGCCTGTGGTATGGATGGAGTGATCAGTGTAGCTGCAAATTGTTTTCCCAAAGATTTTTCAGAAATGGTAAGGTTAAGTTTGAAAGGTGATTTTGCAGCAGCAAGGCCATTACATTATAAATGCCTTGAAGGCAATGACCTGCTTTTTGCAGAAAATAATCCTGCAGGTGCTAAAGCATTCTTAGCTGAGCTGGGGCTGATTGAAAATGTATTGCGGCTACCACTTGTTCCGTTAAGTAATAGTATTCACCAAAAAGTAAAAGACTACCTGAAAAAATAAAAGCCCTTATGAGATATCTTTTGTGCTTCGTTATTTGCTGTTTTGCTTATACATCCACTGAGGCACAATTCACAGTTAATTTTAAACTGGGTAAGTATCCCTTGTTCCATCTTAAAGACAGCATTTTTATTGCTGGTAGTTTTAATAATTGGAATCCCAATAACAGTGCATACAGTTTATCAGCAGCAGATGTAAAAGAAATCTCATTCTATGTAAAATTAGATAAGGGTGTGTATGAATATAAGGCTACCCGGGGCGATTGGAATAAGGTAGAATGTATGAATTTAGGAGTAGATATTGACAACCATAGTTTTGAAGTTAATGGTGATACCAGCATTACCATCAATGTAGAAGCATGGAAAGATGATTTTGCTGCAACACTGAATAAGCATACTGCAACCAAACAGGTGCAGGTAATGGACACAGCATTCTTTATCCCACAGCTTAACAGAACCCGGCGCATCTGGATTTATTTACCCGAGGGATATGAAAAATCAAAAAAACGATACCCTGTCTTGTACATGCACGACGGTCAAAATCTTTTTGATGCTGCAACTGCTGCATTTGCAGAATGGGGTATTGATGAATATTTGGATTCTGTGATCAAGACCGGTAAACCTCCTTGTATTCTGGTAGGCATTGATAATGGGCCACAGCGGATGAGTGAATACAACCCTTATGAATTCCGTGATTTTGGTAAGGGAGAAGCAGATGCATATATTTCTTTTTTGACAGAAACTTTAAAACCGGCCATTGATAAAAGATACCGCACCCTTACTGATAAAGACAATACCATCATTGCCGGCAGTTCTATGGGAGGGTTGGTTTCTTATTATGCTATGCTTCAAAAGCCCGGGGTTTTTGGCAAGGCCGGTATTTTTTCTCCATCATTCTGGACAGCCCCACTGATAAAAGCATTAACTGATTCTTTAGCGGTAAAGGTCAGCAGCAAATTCTTTTTTTATATAGGCGAAAAAGAAGGCGATAATTTTGTAAAAGATATGACAGCACTACAAGACCGATTGGGAGAAAGATCTTCTGCTATGATATATGCTGTTTTGGATCCTGAGGGGCAGCATAATGAAAAAGCCTGGCGAAAGTGGTTTGCAGAATTTTATACCTGGATAATGGCAGATGGATACAATACTATTATAAAACTCGATAACTGATCTTTAAATGATATAACAACATCCCTGCAGGGCAAGCTCTGTGTTTTTAAAAACGGCAGAAGTTTCTGCTAAAAATTCATCAAGACTTTCGTACTTGGATGAAAAATGCCCGATCAACAATCTTTTTACTTCTGCTTTAGTTGCAATAGTTCCTGCCTGCACAGTAGTGCTGTGAAAGCGTGCAGCAGCTCTTTCATGTAAGTCTTTAAGGTATGTAGTTTCATGATATAGCAGGTCAACTTCTTTTACTTTAACAGCAAGACTTTCATCAAAAATTGTATCTGCACAATAAGCGTAACTTTTAGGTTTTGCTCCCTGCGTTGTTACTTCTTCATTAGGTACAATGGTCCCTTTTTTGGTAACATAATCTTCGCCCTGTTGCAGTCTGTCGTAAAAGGCAGCAGGTATCTCATAGATCTTTGCTCTTTCTGCGTCCAGCTTTCTTGGTTTTTTTTTCTCCCTGAACAAAAATCCCCAGCAGTCAATTCGGTGCTGCACCTTAAAACAGGATACTGTCATTTTAGTTCCGTTAACAATAAATCCTTCAGCAGGTAAAGCATGAAAGTGTAATGGATAGCAAAGCTGTGTTGATGCAAAATTCAACTGCATGCTGATGAGTTGCTCCAGTTCTGCGGGCGCATGTAAGTGAAGCTCCTGTGTGCGGTTGAGCAGGCTCATGCTGGTAAGCAAACCAATTAAACCAAAGTAATGGTCGCCATGTAAATGCGAAATAAAGATATGATTGATCTTGCTTCGCTTTATCTTGTATCGGGATAATTGCATTTGGGTTCCTTCGCCACAGTCAATTAAAAAACTCTCTTCAGGAGTTTGTAAAACCTGGGCAGTAGGGTTCCTGTCAAAGGCGGGTATTGCAGAATTATTTCCAAGTATAGTTAGTGCAAGCAAATATTTTGTTTTGTGTTATGAGTTTATTGTTTTGTGTTTTTTAGTTATGGTTGTATAAGTTTTTAAAGACTCTATAAATTATTGAAGTGCTGCTTATTCAAAACTCGTTACCCCAAACCCAAAACGGGTTTATTCGTCTCCAAATAATTCTCTTTCAATTTCTTCCATTTGTAGAATATCCCAGGCCTCACTTTCTGACCGTGTTCTATTCATGCTTTCAAACAGGTCTTTATCTTGCAATAACTGTTCCACTTGTTTCTGAAGGGAGCAGATGACAAAAGAGCAATTTTTTTCATAGAACTGTTGTTGAATCCCGGCTACATTTTCGGCAATCATTTCATCAATGGTTTGTACCTGCTCCATGTTTAAAATAACATGAGGTATGTCTTTTTGCAGGTAGCTAAGCAACAAGTTGCTCATTTCCTCTGTCATATTAACAGGTAAATGAGTTTCTTGCGGCGTAATAACCGTAAATTTTTCTTTGGTATCTATTTTGACATTCATAAATCAAGGATAAATAAATTGTTTATTGTTCTTTGTAAAGTAAAGGAAATTTATAGAGGTTTTGTAAACTCTTTAAATTTTAAGAGCCTTATTGTTTTCAGTTAAAGCCGCAAAACCTGTGGAGACTTCTAACGCACTTAAAATCAGAAGATTTAACTTTTAAACATATTAACATTTCTACAGCGCAGCAAACTTTATCTTTGAAATAAACGTTATTATTGTACAAGCTAAATTCAATATAAAATGGATAATAATTTTTCAGCACAGGTAAAAGAGATTATCTCTTATAGCCGGGAGGAAGCCTTAAGATTGGGAAACGATTTTATTGGAACAGAGCATTTGGTTTTAGGATTGATCAGGGATGGTGAAAATACAGCCGTTAAGATATTGAAATCTCTCAATATTGACCTTTTTGAACTTCGAAAAGAAATCGAGATTGCCGTAAAAGATAAGACAGGTAAAAACATTGCAAACATCAATTCACTTCCATTAACTAAACAGGCTGAAAAGGTAATACGCATTACCGTACTGGAAGCCAAAGCACAAAAAAGCGCATTGGTAGAGAGTGAGCACCTGATGCTTTCTATTTTAAAAAATAAAGAAAATATTGCTACGCAGATACTGAACCAGTTTGATGTAGATTATGATGTATTTAAAAATGAACTGGGTTTTGTAACAAGTACGCCTCCTTCGGCGGAATTTAATGATGAAGGGGAAGATGATTTTGATGAAGAAAGAAAACAGTATGGCGGACAAAAATCTCAACGTGCAGGTGCTGCCAATCAACCTAAAACAAAAACACCTGTACTCGATAATTTTGGTAGGGATATAACCAGACTTGCAGAGAATGGAACACTTGACCCCATTGTAGGAAGAGAAACAGAAATTGAAAGGGTATCACAAATATTATCTCGCCGCAAAAAAAATAATCCCATTTTAATTGGTGAGCCGGGTGTGGGTAAAACCGCAATTGTAGAGGGTTTGGCACTACGGATCGTTCAACGCAAAGTATCACGTGTACTGTTTGATAAAAGAGTGGTTAGTTTAGACCTTGCTGCTTTGGTAGCCGGTACAAAATATCGTGGCCAGTTTGAGGAAAGGATGAAAGCCATCATGAATGAACTTGAAAAGAATAGGGATGTTATTTTATTTATTGATGAGATACATACCATTGTAGGGGCAGGCGGCGCCAGCGGTTCCTTAGATGCATCTAATATTTTTAAGCCCGCTTTGGCAAGAGGAGAGCTGCAATGTATTGGCGCTTCAACTTTAGATGAATACCGTATGCATATTGAAAAAGATGGTGCATTGGACAGGCGTTTTCAAAAAGTAATTGTTGAGCAGCCATCTGTTGACGAAACCATAGAGATATTAACCAACATTAAAAGCAAATACGAAGATTATCACAATGTAACCTACAGTAAAGAAGCTATTGAAGCTTGTGTAAAATTAAGCGACCGTTATATGACCGATCGTTTATTGCCCGATAAAGCCATTGATGTATTAGATGAAGTAGGTGCCAGAAAACACATAAAGAACATTAATGTGCCTCCTGAAATTATTGAGCTTGAAAAAAAGATAGAAGACATCAAGCTTGAAAAAAACAAAGTAGTAAAAAGCCAGCGTTTTGAAGAGGCTGCTTCTTTACGGGATACTGAAAAGCGGCTACAGGAAGAACTGGAAGCTGCAAAAAATGTATGGGAAGAAGAAAGTAAACACAAGCGTTTTCCAATAGAGGAAGAAGATATTGCTGAAGTAGTGCATATGATGACCGGCATTCCTGTAAAACGTATGGTACAGGCCGAAACTGATAAGTTAAGGGGTATGGCTAATGATTTGCAGGGTGCTGTAGTTGGCCAAAGCGACGCCATTTCAAAAGTTGTAAAAGCTATACAACGTAATAGAGTAGGTTTAAAAGATCCTAAGAAACCTATCGGTACGTTTATTTTCCTTGGTCCTACAGGTGTAGGTAAAACTGAGTTGGCCCGGTCACTTGCAAGGCATATGTTTGATAGTGATGACTCACTTATACGGATAGATATGAGTGAGTACATGGAAAAATTTACGGTAAGTCGTTTAATTGGGGCACCTCCGGGATATGTTGGATATGAAGAAGGTGGCCAGTTAACAGAAAAAGTACGTCGTAAACCTTACTGCGTTATTTTGTTAGATGAGATAGAAAAAGCACACCCGGACATTTATAATATTTTATTGCAAGTGTTAGATGAGGGCCAGTTAACGGATGGAATGGGCCGTAAAGTTGATTTTAAAAATACGCTTATCATCATGACATCAAATATAGGCGCA
The DNA here is from genome assembly GCA_043752205.1 of Chitinophagaceae bacterium. Classification (GTDB taxonomy): domain Bacteria; phylum Bacteroidota; class Bacteroidia; order Chitinophagales; family Chitinophagaceae; genus Ferruginibacter. The sequence goes on along the minus strand of JAYUYX010000211.1, from coordinate 1,830 downwards.
AGGCAGTTGAAGGATTTTGGTGATGGCGTAGGTTTTGCAACAGCAACACGTATGGAAAATGTTGATGAGAATAATAAAGCTGTAATTGAAAAAGCCTTAAAGCGTACTTTCAGTCCTGAGTTTTTGAACAGGATAGATGATGTGGTTGTATTTAATTCTCTTACTAAAGACAACATTTTTGAGATCATTGATATTGTTATGCAGGGTGTAATGAAACGTTTAACTAACCTTGGCCTATCTATGGAATTAACACCAGAAGCAAAGAGTTTCATTGCAGATAAGGGGTATGATTCACAATTTGGGGCCCGGCCATTGCATAGGGCAATTCAAAAGTATCTTGAAGATCCTTTAGCTGAAGAAATATTGAATATGACCATCAAAAATGGAGATGTAATGGTAGCAGAACTTGATGAAACAGGTGAAAAGATCAGGTTTGTTTTAAAAAAGGAAGAGAAAAAAAAGGAAAAAAAATCAGAAGCATAAAAGATTAAAAATCGTAAAAAAGCACTCAAGGAATTGAGTGCTTTTTTTTATGTCTGGAATAAGATAAGATTAGTGGGTAAGGAATATCTTCTTTACAATAAGGTTATTTTTTAATTTCATTTTTACAACATACATACCCGGCGGCTTTCCTGTCATGTTGGGTAAACTTACCAGGTTCTCACCAGCATGTATCTCAGACCTGGCATGTACGATCAGTTCTCCCGCTGCATTCCATATACTTATATCGGCAGCTTCATTAGTTGCGGAATTGAAAGCGAGCCATGTTTGCCCTGAACTGGGGTTGGGAAACAGTGTTACGACATTGTTGGCCAGGGCCGGGTTTCGTAAGGCAATGATATTACTGTATTTTATTTTTCCATCCCTGCTGGTCACCTTTACCCGGTAAAAAATAACAGGATTGCTTGTGAACAGCCATGGACTTCTGAAAGCGTAACTTGCCATATTAATTTCATTACCTGGAGATAAACTTGCCAGTTGCACAAAATCGCGGTTGGTGTAACTGTATTCAATTTCAAAACTGGTTGCTTCCCTGTTGTTTGATATATCCCAGCTGAATTCTACATTGTTATTCCATTGCCGGGCTTTAAAATTAAAAATGTCAACATCTAAAACCGCACAGATGCTATCGAACATCATCGTTACCGAATCTTTTGAATAGAAAGGACACTGAATATGCAATTGTTGTGTAACAACATAAGTACCGGGCAGGTCAACAAGAATAGATGTACCAGTAGTCGTACCCAGGATTCGCCCATTGCTGGTGGTCCAGGTATAAATAGATGTTGGGTTTGGATTAATAACGTCAATAACCGTTGGAGGAAATACCTCACAGAAGTATATGATATTTGCAAAAGCATCTACAGGTGGATAGTCAAACATTCTGAAGGGGGCTACAAAATCTTTTAGCTCAGCTGTAAATGAACTGGAAGCTCTTGTTTTAATTAATACCCGCCTGAATGGAGTGCCACAGGGGTTATTGCTAAAATTGCCCGGATCAATACCAAGTTTGGTGAGGTTTATAGATATTTCCAAAAACTGGTTAGCTACATAGCTTGTTACTACACTATTATCCTGTTGCACCAAAGAGAAGGGTCCGGCCCATACGCCATTTGCACTCGGCAAACCCGTATAAAATGCACCTGCAGTTTTTGGTAAAATACTTGCATACCCATATACCGCTCCACTGGTTGCGCCATCAAAGAGTCCACCCCAATTAAAATTAACAGGTGTTAATGCTAAAGAAGATTGGTGTACCCATATCCTTGCTTCAATTAAACTAAGTGATGAACCACCAAACTCAGCACTAAAAATAATATCACCGGCTTG
>JAYUYX010000210.1:0-21458 GCA_043752205.1 Chitinophagaceae bacterium | reverse complement strand
GGCGCAGTTCTTTTTAAACTTAATTGTAATAAAATGCTTTATAAAATAAAAAATAAAGTAAAACAGATTTTCAATTCATTCGAAATAACGGACCTTTTTTTATATAAGGCCAAGGTTTTTTTATTAAATAAAATTTCAAAAAAGAAACTAAGATGCATTAAAATAAAACATCTTGCAGAATGCGATGATCAAATATATTTGAATCTTGAAAGAGCTGATACCTTTTATTCAGTTGGACCTAAAGAATTATATCATGCTCATATTCAAAATAAAAAAGTTCGTATTCCTCCTCTTAATTTATATCTTTTTAGAAACGTACTAATTAATAATAGATCATCCTGTATTTTTTGTTTAAAAAAATTAGTTGTCGAAAGCTATAACAACAACGAAAGATTTAATGAAGGATTTGTCGAATTGAATAGCAGATATCATGCTTTAATTAAAGTGCAGGAGATAATAATTATAGACGAAGGTTTTTTTTTAGCAGGTAATGGAAGCTGGAATTGGTTTCACTGGTTAACAGAACTGTTACCTAAATTAATTTATATTGATAAGGTGCCAATAAAAACTATTTTAGTAAGTAATGAACTTCAACAATATCAAAGTATGTTTGATTCACTGAAAGTTTTTTTAGGAGAAAAATTCAAGTTGATTTATTTGGATTACACTAAGAATTATCAAGTAAAAAAGCTTTATCATATAAATGCAGTTTCTTACTTGCCATATAATATGTTTGAAGGTGCTATAAGAAAGGTTGAAGACGTGTACATGCGAAAATTGACTTTAATGGGCATGCGTGATAAAATTTTATCTCACTTCAATGTAAATGAAGACATAAAAATGCCAGAGAAAGTATTATTTTTTAGAAAAAACCATCGTGTAGCCCTTAACCAGGAAGAATTTACAGAAACTTTAAAGACATTAGGATTTGAGGCTTTAAGTTTTGAAGATTTAGGGCTAAAGCAACAAATTAGCTACATGCAGCATGCAAAAATAGTAGTAGGTATTACCGGTGCTGCTTTCACAAATTTAATGTTTGCAAAACCAAAAACTAAAGCTATTTGTCTTATGCAAAAGGGGCTAGAAGAATTATCTTGCTTTTCTAATCTATCGGCAGTTTTTGATATTGAGCTTAACTATCATTTTTATGAAACAAAAACAATAACAACCGACCATTATACCAGCGATTTTTATATAGATATAAAGGAAGTGTGCGAACTCTATAAAAAAATGATGAAGGTTTAAAAAATTTAGTATAAACACAAAATATTCAAATTAAGTTCAAAATATCTAATTATTTATTAAATTTTAAAGCAAGGCTGAGAGCAATCAATATCGCACCTTATTGATATCTGGATATAACATTTTAAAAAGTAAACTTATTGTATGACAAATTCTAATCCACTGATTAGTATTATCTGTGTTTCGATGAATCATGAAAAATACATTGAGCAGGGCGTTAATTCATTTATAAAGCAAACATATCCCAACATTGAGTTCCTATACTTAGATAATTACTCTATAGATAATACCTTTGAGATAGCGGCGACATTACTTACTGCATCAAAACGTCCTTACCAATTATTCAAGCGGGAGCGTAGTTATAACCTCCCTGAAAATTTTAATTATCTGATAAAAAAAGCCAGCGGAAAATACCTGTGTTTCATTTCCTGCGATGACTGGATGCTGAAAGATTGTATTAAAGAAATGGTTTCGTATTATGAAAATAATAAACAACTTGGTTTATTGTACAGCAATGGATGGTATTATTTTGAAGATACCCAAACAAAAAAACCGGTGGGCAATAAAAAATTTATTTCCGGAAAAATATTTGACCATATTTTTTTATATGGCCCCTTATTCCCGCCGGGGATAATGGTAAAAAAAGAAACTTTTAGCGATGTGGGACTTTATGATGAAACCAACCCGATTGAGGATTATGATTTCTGGTTACGTGTCGCCGGTAAATACGAGATCGGATACTACAACAAGCCACAAATATTTTACCGTAAACACTCAGCAAGTATGACTGGACTATACGGGTATGACAATATTAAATATTATCTCCAAATCGTTGAAAAATATAAGGATAATAAACTGTATAATAAGGTTTGTCGTAGTTTCAGAAAACATACTATTTATGACCACTACCTTAAAGGAGAAAACCAAAAAGCATTATCAATGATTCGGAGTGATTTTCACGTAGAGCGATTTTATTTTTCAGTACTGGTAAAGATGCTGATCGGCAAAATATCTTTGAAAAAGAAGTAGAACATTAAATATTTAATTTACATATTGCGGATTTTATAAATAATAATTATGGGAGTTAAAATAAGTAGAAAAAAGCCTAGGAATATCCTGATAACTTTGATATATAAGTTCAGTAAAGTCCCTTTCTTAGACAATAAAAATAAATTGAAACTCTTTCTGAACCTAGAATGGATATTTTACAGGTTATCGCATGAGTATTCATTCAGGTACTATGACCCAGCATCACATCCTATCAGGAATTCAAAAGAATTTATTTTAGAAAATATAAAGGATACCGATACTGTGCTTGACCTGGGCTGTAATGTAGGCGACATCAGTTACCAAGTGTCTGCAAAAGCCGGATCTGTTGTGGGTATCGATTATGATAAAAAGTTTATTGAAACAGCTCAGGAACGTTATCAGCAGGTATCAAACTTGAAGTTTTATTGTTCCGAGGCGTATGACTTTCTGCAAAAAAGCAAGCAGCAATTTGATACTTTACTATTGTCTCATATACTGGAACACCTTGATGACCCAAAGGATTTTTTGCTGAAATTCAAAGGCCATTTTACCAATATTTATATCGAAGTGCCTGATTTTGATAAAGACTTTCTGAATCAGTACAGGAAAGACCTGAAACTTCCTTTTATATTCACCGACAGTGATCATATTTCAGAATTTGACAGGAAAGAAATATCAGTATTATTAAAAGAATGCAATATTTCTGTTGTGAAAAGTGAATATAAACATGGTGTTCAGAAATATTGGTGTTTGGTATAAGGATAAGCAATACTATCTTATCCTGCTAATACCGCCTTAAGGAAGAATTTATTAGTTTCAATTTTTTTTCAATAACGGCCATAAAAAATAGGTATCTGTCACATGAAAAAATGGATCAAAACATCCCTGGATTTAATATTGAATTTTGTATGTAAAATAAGGTCTTTCAGAACCTTTTTTAAATACATCTATTTTTATATCCGGCAGGTTGAAGAAGTGGAAAAGTGTAAATTGTTGTCTCCTAATCGACTGGTTTTGAGCGGACCTTTCAAAGGCATGCAATATCCCAGTTTTACATCAACGGGCTCCTCACTTCTTGCAAAGCTTGTCGGATCTTATGAAGATGAATTGAATGAGGTGATAAAAGAAATTCTTGCTGCTGAGTATACAACTGTTGTCGACGTTGGCTGTGCGGAAGGCTACTATGCAGTGGGATTGGCAATGCAAATGCAAAATACCGATGTTTTTGCATTTGATACAAATCCCAGAGCCCAACAATTGTGCAGGCGGATGGCGCTGACCAACGGGGTTTCAGAGAGGGTGTTTGTTAAAGGGCAATTCAGTGATGCAGACCTGGGGAAATTTGATTTTAAAAAACGGGGCTTGGTTATATGTGATTGTGAAGGATATGAACTTGAATTATTTACCCGGGAATCGGTTAAAAATTTAAGGTATTGTGATATACTTGTTGAGCTGCATGATTATTATGATGATCATATTGCTTCTACAATTCTTCCCTTGTTCAGCGAAACACATAGCACTAAACTTATCAGCAGCAACAAAGGAAAAAACCCCGGCGACTATGGGTTTAAAAATGGGATATTAACAAACAACGACCTTATAGAAAGGCAAATAGCAATGCAATGGGCATTTATTAAAGCTAGGGAATATAATTGATTTGATACAGCCACCCATACTTGATAAAAAAATTATGAAATTAACCTACATCGTTTCTGGCATCAGCAGGTCTGTTTTTTTTGAAATTACTGCAGTTGAACTTAAGAAAAAAGGGTACGATATTGATTTTATCCTGATAGGAAACCATAGCAATGATTTTGAATTATTCCTCCAGGATAATCATTTTAAATTTACCCGTGTTCTACTTAAAGGATGGCTTTCTTACCCTGCCTGTATAAAGCATATCTATAAAATATTAAAAACAAACCGGCCTGATATTGTACATACACATCTTACAACGGCAAATATCCTGGGGCTTACTGCTGCCGCAATGGCCGGGATCAAACTGCGGGTTTTTACAAAGCATTCAGGACAAATACCCGGGCTGGATTTAAAGCTGAAACTGTACGACTATATAACACTTACTTTTTCTGTTTATGCAGTTGCTATTACTGCAGGAATAAAGAAAGCACTTGTTAAGCAAAAATATAAAGAAGACAATATCCAGGTAATCCATCATGGGTTTAATATAGATCGTTTCGGGGATCATGATGCAAAGAAAGTATTGTTATTAAAAAAGAAATATAATCCTGATGACAAATACCCTGTTATTGGCCTTATTTCAAGATGTGTTGAATGGAAAGGGATACAATATGCTATTCCTGCTTTTAAAAAACTGCTTTCTGATTATCCAAACGCACTGCTTTGCCTGTTTAATTTTTCTGAAAACGGGGAATTCAGTAAACAACTTAATGATCAGTTGAATGACATACCCAGGAATTCATATATCAAAATTGAGTTTGAGAATAGTGTATATGATATGTACCAGGTGTTTGATATTTTTGTACATATACCCGTTAATCCTTTTTCCGAAGCCTTTGGCCAGGTATATATCGAATCCCTGGCTGCCGGTATCCCATCTGTTTTTACACTTTCAGGTATTGCCAATGATTTTGTGATCCATAATGAAAATGCACTGGTAGTTGATTATAAGAATTCAGAAGAAGTGTACCAGGCCATCAGAAAATTGCTTGACGACAAGTCAATGTCAGAGCGTTTGGTATATAATGGCAAGGAGGCAGTGAGAGAGGCTTTTAGCATTGGGATGTATATAACACAACTCGATAATTTTTATAAGTGCATCTATAATTTAAATACCAGTGAAAAGAACAATATCCCGTGATCAAAGAGTCGACTTAAAAAACTGTATTTCATTCTGCCACAGAAGGCCCAGTTTAATATAGACTGTTGTGTTGGGTAAAGGGTGGTTAAACGGATTTTAAAATAAAGTATAAATAATTTTTTGAAATAGTAACGATGAAGGCACTTGTATCAATCATAATAACCACATATAACCGGGCAACATTAATAAAGGAAACCATTCATTCATGCCTGAATCAGTCCTATCCCGATTTCGAGATCATTGTTATAGATGACGGCAGCACAGACAATACGAAGGAAGTATTGGAAGAATTCATTGCCGCCAAACAATTGCAATACTATTACCTGGAAAATGGAGAAAGGGCAGCAGCAAGAAATGCAGGCGTTAAACTTTCAAAAGGGCAGTATATTAAATTTTTAGATTCTGATGATCTTATTGAAAAGGATCATGTGGAAATTTGTGTCAGATATTTTGAAGAAAACAAGAACTGTGAATTACTGCACACCAATTGTAAAGTTTTGAATGCAGACGGCAGTATTTCACTTTCGCCAAAAAAAGGGGTAACCGGCAATGTATATGAAAGCTTATGGGAGTCAAATGATATTTCCCTGAGTTCTGTCATGATGAAGAGAACTGTTTTTGAAAAATGGGACGGTTTTGATGAAACCCGGAGCTTAAGCGGTGCTGAAGACTGGGAATATTGGGTACGGTTGAGTAAACAGGGTTGCGTGGTTGGTTTTGTGCCGACTTATGTAACCATTATAAGGATGCACAGCGACAACTGCACTATGAATGATATTGATAAGATAGTTTTTAGCGCCAGGGAAGGGCAAAGATTGCTGGAGCAAAAGTTTGATATCAGCAAATCATTAAAACGTAAATTTGCCGCACGGTTAATATACATGGAAGCTATTTATTTTTATATCGATGGTAAAAAGGTGGATTGCCTTGGTTATCTTATTAAAGCGACCTTAATAAACAGGAAAATATTTTTTAAAGCCGATTCCTGGGCACTGTTGTTAAAAAACCTATTACCTAAAAAAATCATCAGCCTCTTAAAACAAAGAAAAAGGCTGATTTAATAACAGGCCTTTAGATCTACACATGTTTATAATATTTTAAAATAAGATTTATGTTTCCTGCTTTTTTCAACAGAACAAAAGGGATGTTATATACCCCGGATGAAGATCAATATACTTGTGATGGTTATACAGTTCCGATAGAAAATGGTATACCAAGGTTTGTAAAAAGCGGCAGCTATGCTTCGCTATTTGGCGACCAATGGAAAAAATACAGGAAGACACAATTGGATTCTTTTTCCGGCTCACCAATTTCCACCAACCGGTTAAACCGCTGCCTGGGTGAGTTTAAGGAGGATCTGTCAGGCAAATTAGTACTGGAGGCAGGTTGCGGAGCTGGCAGATTTACAGAGGGACTACTGGCAAAAGGCGCTCAACTGGTATCATCAGACCTTAGCTCGGCCGTGGAAGTGAACCTGGAGAATTTCCCTTTATCTGATCATCATGTGATCATTCAGGCAGATATTAATGATATGCCCTACGCAGATGAAAGTTTTGATATTGTTATTTGCCTGGGCGTTATCCAGCATACACCAAGCCCGGAAGAAACGATTGCCAGTCTTTTTAAACTGGTAAAAAAGGGAGGTACATTAATTATAGACCACTATACATTTAACAGGTCTTATGCATTAAGACTTGCTGTTGTTTACCGTTACTATTTACGTAATAAGCCATCTAATGTAACCATTCCTTATACAGAACGGCTCGTTAAAAATTACCTGCCATGGCATAAAAGATTTGCTAAAAATAAACTGCTGAGTGTTTTACTCAACCGTATCTCTCCGGTTATAAATTATTATAATGTCTTTCCCGAATTAAACGATACCCTGCAGCAAGAATGGGCTTTGCTGGATACACATGATTCTTTAACTGATTGGTACAAACGATTCCGAAATAAAAAGCAAATTACCACACAACTTAATGCACTAGGTGCTACTGAAATCTGGTGTGAATATGGTGGGAATGGAGTTGAGGCCAGGTGTAAAAAGCCATACTAAACCCGATAATGTAATTTAGATGAAAGTTTTGCATGTATTATATTCAGGCCTGGGTGGCCATGGAAATGTTTTCTTTTCAATGGTTAATGCCGATACAAATCAGGTGTTCGAATATGAAGCCCTGTTTAATGGTATAGAGGATGTAAGAACAGAATATACTGAAAAATGCAAGACCCAGGGCATTAATTGGAGTTTTGTAAAAAAACAGCCTGGGCTGGATACTGATTTCTATAAGAACCTGGTGGCTTCCATAAAAAGATCTGATGCTGATATAATCTTCCTTCATGGCAGCACACAGGTATTGTGGGCAAGACTGGGAATAACTCTTGGTAAAAAAAAGCACCGGCTTATTGTACGGGAAACACAGGCGAATGGGTTAAAAACAAAGCAGGACTGGGTATGGTTAACAGCAGCCATGCTCTTATCCGATAAAATTGTTTTTTTAACAGCAGCCTATCAGCAGGAGATCCGCAAAAAATTAAGCATGGTATATACCGAAAAAAAGACTGCGGTAATTGCCAATGGAATAGAACTGGAGAAATTCAGATCAACTGTAAAGCCACAAAACAATACCATTGTGATAGGTATGCAAAGCAGGATCGTAAAGATCAAAGATCACGCTACTTTATTAAAAGCATTTGCCCTGTTGCTACAGGATAATGAAATAAAGGAGCAAAATATTTTGCTAAAGATAGCAGGTGATGGTGATAACCGGAAATCCATGGAGGAGCTGGTAGCTGAACTTGGGATTCTATCTAAAGTGAAATTTACTGGCATGATAACAGAGGATGAGCTCGTACAATTTCTTGATGGAATGGATATATATATACATGCTTCTTTTGGAGAAACCATGAGTACGGCCATTATGCAGGCAATGGCTTTTGGTAAACCGGTAATTGGTTCCGATGTGCCTGGAATAAATAATATGATTGAGAATGGGGCTACAGGAATATTGGTTCCCGTAGAGAATGTGCAGGCTATGTATGCTGCAATGAAAAAATTAATAAATGATAAAGGAATAAAAGCAAGGCTATCTGCAAATGCACGGGCTTATGCTGAAAGTCATTTTTCGAACCAGGTTATGTTTGAAAAATATAAAACCCTTTTTAAAGCTCCTTAAAGTTTTAAACTTTCTTTAAAAGTAATATATGAAACCCAGGATTTTAATTGATGCAACAACCATAATAGAAAAGAAAGATGGATTGTCGCAATATATCATTAGCATACTGAGCCACCTGCCCGCCACAGCTTTTGAAGAATTCCATTTAATGGTGCTGGTAAATAAAGGGCTTAAACGTAAAGAATTCTGGGATGTGGTACGCCGAAATAAGTTTGAAATTATTGAAGCCAATATAGCGCCCATTGGGCCAAAGCGTGACAGGGATATGCTTGTTTTTTTTAACCGGTTTAAAAACAGGTTTGATCTTTTTCACAGTACATCCAACCAGTACCCCCTGTTTTTAAAGAATGGAATTGCAACCGTACATGATATTACCTTTAAAAAATACCTGGACAGCAAGTGGTGGACATTCAATATGGGCAGCCGCTATCTTAACCTGGTCATTAAAAGGTCACTCAAAAACGCAGCCGCAGTAATTGCGGTATCAAACCATACCAAAGCGGACCTGATTAAACATTACCATTTAAATAAGGCAACACAGGAAAAGATAGCCGTGATCTACGAAGGATGGGAGCATCTTATTCATAATAAGGAGGAACTGGAAAAGGAATCCTTACCCGAGCTCAGCAATTATTTATTTTATGTAGGAACTACCCGCTTGCATAAGAACATGAAAAATCTGCTAAAAGCTTTTCAGATTGCCTGTACAAACCTGCCGGCAAATATTAAACTGGTGATAAGCGGTAACGAAACTTACCTTGATGAAGAGGATAAAAAAAACATTGCTTTAATAAACAGTTCCGGGGAGCGGATATTGTTCACCGGGTTTGTATCTAAAGCTGTTCTTGAACATTTATTCCGGCATGCAGATGCTTTTATCTTTCCTTCCCTCTCCGAAGGATTTGGGATCCCTGTATTGGAATCTTTTTACTTTAATAAACCATTGCTTTGTTCCAAAGCCACTTCATTACCCGAGATTGCGGGGGATGCGGCATTGTATTTTGACCCGGAGAAACCCGAAGACATTGCGGGTGCGATCTGCAGCTTTTTTAATGATCCTGGTATTGGAGCTGAGCTTGTTACCAAAGGAGCGGAAAGATTAAAATTTTTTTCCTGGAAAAAAGCGGCTGCCGAAACAGTTGCATTATACAGCCGGGTGCTTAGCCAAATGCCCTCAACATTAAATTGAGGAAGTAGCGTTCTTTTCCTCAAATCTTTGCATCCTGGCTTTGGTATAAATGGCGATAAGCATAAAGAAATAAAAAGGAAGGATGGGCAGGCGGTACCGTACAAGCGTACCAAAATTAAAAGTAGTAAAACCTACCACTGCTGCCAGCAGCAGGGTAAATATAAAGGCAAAGAATATATAAGGCTCAGAGAACAGTAAATAGAAAAACCTGCGGATACCGGCCTTTTTCATAACATATAATAAACCAATCAACATTACAAAAGATTCCAGCGCCGATAAGAATATGATCGGTTTTCTGGATTCCCATAAAAAGGGGCGGAACAGTGTAGAAAACATCGCCAGCGGGCTCCTGGTGATGAAAGAGGAGAGAGTGAGTTCAAAATTACTTCCTTTAAAACCCGCCAGGCTATTTTCATCATCAACTTCTGCATGGGCGTAGGCTCCTTTAAAAATTTCGATTTGCTCTTTTGATTCCTGCAGCAGTGATTCTATAGTAGAAGCCATGTTTATAAAGATCACAACAGAACCAATTGCTATTATGAAAATTACCAAAGCGAATTTAATAAAATTCTGCCTGCTGTTTTTTAGGATAAGAACCACGTAGCCCAATGCAACAGATGCAATTAAAATACTGGCAATATAACTTTTTAAAATGTACAGGAAGTAGACCATAATTACCAGTAATACCATGTCCCTGATGCTAAATTTTTTCAGGATAAAAAGCTTATGGAGAAAATAAATGATAAAGCCTATCAGGCCCAAACACACAGAATCCTTTATTAAACCACCGCCCCAAAACCAGATAGAAGGTGTATACAGAATCGTAAAAGCCAGGAGCTTTTCTCCCTTTTTTTCGAGGATAGTATTAAAGGTGCTGAACAGTTTCCATAAACCGGCAAAGGAAAAAAGGCCGAAGAATAAAGAAATAACTAAGTAACTGTTGAAGCTGATATAAGAAAGCGCCGCAGATATCTTCATGATGATGAAGTTAGAATCGGTGTTTATACTTGCCGGTGCATCCGAACCTGAATGGATCATCAGGTTTTGCGGCTTTAACAGTTCTTCAGATGAAATGAAAAATATCTTAAAAGGGTTACCTCCATCATTTATATAATCCCTTATAAAATTACTGCCCATATAAAACCCAAAAGAATCCCCGTATCCATAATAATACTGTATTACCATGGCATATAAAAAACTACCCCCAATGTGCAAAAGAAAGGCAGTTATAAAATATTTTTTTAAGGGGGTGCCATTATATTTTTTGGCTGTGATCTTTATAAAAATATATATAAAGAACAGGTATAAAGGAAATAACAGAAAATCAATTAAAGTTATAAACTGCATGCTGCAGGTTGAGGGTAGTGTTAATAATAGTGTAAGATACTTAAAGCGGAGCGTTCTTTTGTTGTTACCTGGTCCCTTTTAATATGTATTCCCATATAGTGGGCTGATAATACATGGTTCCCTTTTCTGTATGGCTGCGGGATTGATAGCTATCACGTAAAGCTTCCTGTAAAACATCTTTTAAAGCATTTATTCCAATAGCAACCTGCAGGATGGGGTAGGTGGTAAAATTGTCTTCTTTGGCGGGTTCAATAAAAGCCTGTTTCAAAACAGCACCGGTGTCCACCCCTGTATCTACAAAGTGTATTGTTGTACCAAAGTTTGCCGGGTCATTATTATACAATGCCCAATAGCCTCCATGGCTTCCCCGATATTTTGGGGTAATGCCAACATGCATATTGATAAAAACCGCTCTGCAACATTGTAATATTTTTTTGCTGATGATACGGGTTCCGTTCACAATAATAATATCGGGTTGTACCTGTTCCAGTAATTGTTTGCAGGCCTCATCATTTACTGAGCTTACCCTGAGCAAATGATCATTGCTAATGCCGCTGGTATCGAGTTGATACAATTTAAGCAGCTCATCTTTCCTGTCTTTGGCCTTTGATCTTAACCAGGGCACCATCAGGGCCGAAAAAAGTATTTGCCCCATCACTTTCAATATCCCGATTTTTTTTATGCGGCCTTTTGCCAGTTTCTTTTTATTTACCGGTTGCTCAATAATGACAGCAATAAACTGAAAATCTTTTATCAATGCATTATATACCCATCGTGATGATTCACCATCCGATGCCAGGAAAACAATTTTTTTATTTTGCATGATCAGTCATTGGGAAATGATAAGTAAAAAAATAACGAACAGGGATCAAAAGCTTGCGGCTTCTTTCATGGTAAGATTTGTAAACCCGTATTGCTTTTTTAAATGCTGGTAATGGTTTAAAAGAACTGTAAGATTGGCAATATTCTCTTTAATGTTAACGCCAAAATTATGAGGATGCCACCATAGGTGATAGAGTTCATTATTTTTTGCGGCATAGGTCATTTCGTTCATGATCCTTTTAAGTTTCAGCTTTTCAAGCCAGGCCAGATTTTTATTATAAGGTTTTAGAAAGCGGCTGGCAGGAATATTTATGGGTAGTCCATTTTGCCTGGAGACCGGGAAGGTATTATTGCCTGAAACCGGGAAATAGGTATCGAGCAAACGGCAAAGCCGGATAAATGGAACTTCGGCGGAAAACATACGGGGCTTGTATATCCATGATACCGGGTTACCCCTGTAAACCCGTATGCCATTATCTACCAGTACTTTTAAATAAGCTGTATTAATCTGGTTACGGGGAAAAACGATACTGCTGAGTGATATGTTATTTGCAGTGGCAATTTTTATTGAGGCTTTAATATCTGCTTCAAACTCTTGCATAGTTTGTCCTTCCTCCAGGCAGAAATAGTGGCTGAAAGTATGGGTGGCAATTTCATGGTTAGTTTGTTTAATGCTTTCAAACAAACTATATCCAAAATGATAAGGGTCATCGGCTTCGTTATAGCCTAGAGAGTTGAACTCATTGTCATAAACATTATACCCGGGGCTACTGTAAGCTGGTTTAATTTCTGGTATATAAGATTGGAGATCCTCTTTGTCTTTTGCAAATAAAATCCCTACTGTTGCAAAGGTTGCCTTAAAATCATATTGAGCAAATAAATTGAGCAAGGCAGGGATTACGGCTTTTACTCCTGTAATATGATCGCCATATTTTTCTTTGCTGGCCACATCCCAAACTCCCCAAAACAATTCGAAATCAAGTGATATTACAAATACCCCCTTATCGTTACTTAAATTATTCATTAAATAGTACAGCCAATTTTGTAATTGTGTGAAATTAGCAGATTTATTCTAATATTGATTGTAATTGACTTAGAAATATGTCTTTAATGCACAGTGATAAAATGTATCATTTTAAAACATAGCAAATACTATAATCATTATTTTTACAGCATTATGCAAACTATATTAGTTACCGGGTGTGCAGGCTTTATTGGAAGTCATGTCTGTACATTATTACTATCAAAAGGTTATTCCGTAATCGGCGTTGATAATTTTGATCCTTTTTATGCAAGATCCGTTAAGGAATCAAATCTCCACAAATTTAAAACACAGCCTGCTTTCAGCTTTTATGAAATGGATATCAGCAAATCATTTGATGCAATAAAAGAAAATGATATCAGTGCGGTTATTCATTTGGCAGCAAAAGCTGGCGTAAGGCCTTCCATTGAAGATCCGGCAGGGTACCTGCAAGCCAATATTGTAGGCACGCAAAAAGTGCATGAGTTTATGCTGGCGAAAGGAATTACGAAATTGATATTTGCTTCGTCTTCTTCAGTGTATGGCAATAATAAAAAAACACCTTTTCATGAAGATGATCCTGTTGATAATCCCATCTCTCCCTATGCCTTTACAAAAAAAGCGGGAGAGCTTATAAATTATACCTTTCATCATTTGTATAATATAGATATCATTAACCTGAGATTTTTTACAGTGTATGGCCCGGGCCAGCGGCCCGATCTTGCCATACATAAGTTTGTAAAGAAGATCGCCAATGATGAGCCGCTTGAATTATTTGGTGATGGTAAAACAGCCCGTGACTATACCTATATTGATGATACCGTAGCTGGTATTTATAGTGCACTGGAATATTGTTTGCAAAACAAAAATGTTTATACAACGGTAAACCTGGGCAATAACAATCCAGTTAACCTCAATACCCTGGTAGATATTATTTACAAGGCCATGGGTAAAACAAAACAGGTTGTTCATGAGGCCATGCAGCCCGGAGATGTGGATATTACTTTTGCAGATATCACTAAGGCTGCTGGTCTGTTCAATTATAAACCGGCAACGGGCCTGGAAGAAGGTATTGGTAAGTTTATTGATTGGTTTAAATCGGAGCATAAAATTTAAATTAAAAGGATGTCAGGGTGAGCTTGTCGAACCGGGTATATTTATATCGAGCATATGAGGAAAGACAATATTGCATTGCCACAATACGTTTGTGCTGTACTTTTAAAGTACGTTATCTAAAACCAAAACATAACCCTTAGAAATTAATGAAAGAATTTATTTACAAACTGCTTGATATTGCCAGCATGGGCAGGGGATTGAAAAGAACGGTGAATGGACATACCCTGCGATTACCAACCCGGTATTTTAAATATTTTCCTACCACTTACGAAGCAGATAATTTTGAACTACTGGAAGAGAACTGCAAGCCCGGTGCTGTGATCATTGATATTGGCGCACATATAGGCCTGTTCAGCGTCATCGCCTCACAGGTTACCGGTGAAACAGGTAAGGTATATGCTTTTGAGCCTGCGCCCAGTACCTATGGCCTGCTACAAAAGACGGTTGCTATCAATCATAAAGAAAGCACTATTGAAACTTTTCAAAAAGCTGTAGGGAAAGAAACAGGGAAGATCACTTTTTTTATTTCCGACGATCAGGCCGATAACAGCAACAGCCTTGTGCAATATAAAGAAGACCGTTCTTTGCATGGTATTGATGTGGCGGTTACCAGTATTGATAATTTTGTAGAAGAACAAAATATCAACAGGCTCGATTTTATCAAGATAGATGTGGAAGGTGCGGAGTACGATACTTTGCAGGGTGCAGTGCATACTTTGAAAAATTTAAGGCCTGTCTGTATAGTGGCCATTCACCCCGAGCCTATTGCTGCTAAAGGAGACAAGCTCGAAGATATTTATGATCTTATCAGCGGTTGCAATTACAGGATCATGCTTGATAAAAAAGAATTCAGCAAAGCAGCCATGCTGGCCAACACCGAATTGATCGACCTGCATATTTATCCTTTATAAGATACCTGCATAAAATAAAATTTTTACCACACATGAACCAAACAATAAACTTACTCAACCCCTTTACACAAAAACCTTTGCAGGCCAGTGCTGATGGACTTATGGAAAACGGCAGCGTTGTGTTTCCTTATAAGAACGGTGCTTACCGCCTGGTAGCAGATGATAACTACACTGATAATTTCGGATATCAATGGAACAAATTTGCAGCAACACAAATTGACCAGAAACAACAGAACCAGCAGCTTAGCAATACTCGTTTTTTTGCTGTTACCGGCTGGGATAAAGAAAACCTGGAAGGTAAAAACATACTGGAAGTAGGTAGTGGGGCAGGGCGTTTTTCGCAGGTAGTGCTGGATGATACAAAAGCCAACTTATACAGCGTTGATTACAGCAATGCTGTTGAAGCCAATTTTAAAAATAACGGTCATCATAAAGATCGCTTTCATTTATACCAGGCCAGTGTGTACGATATGCCTTTTGCCAAAGGCCAGTTTGATAAGGTTTTTTGTATGGGCGTGATACAGCATACACCTGATGTAGAGAAGACGGTGCAGTCACTGATAGGCATGGCTAAGCCAGGTGGCGAAGTGATCGTGGATTTTTATTGCGTGAACGGCTGGTGGACCAAAGTGCAGGCTAAATACATGTTCAGGCCCATTACAAAAAAATGGAGTAATGAAAAACTGCTGAACAAGATTGAAAAGAATATTGACTGGATGATTGGCGCAACTACCTTTTTTAATAAGATAGGCATTGGCAGATTTGTTAATCGTTTTATTCCCATTTGCGATATAAAAGGAACATTACCACAAGGCCTTTCTAAAAAAGAACTGCGGGAATGGTGTGTGCTGGATACTTTTGATATGTTTAGTCCTGAATACGACCAGCCGCAAAAAGTAAGCACGGTTAAAAGATGGTTTGAAGAGAACGGCATGGAAAAGGTGTGGGGGGGCACCATCAGTTTTGATAACAGCACGGCTTATGTTGTTAAGGGCATAAAAAAGTAAAGAAGCTGCTTAGTTCAGCCACGAATGACACGAATTTACACGAATGGATTTTATTAGTGATCATTCGTGTAATTCGTGGCTACAAAAATTCACCTCGTGAATTAATATGTTTTCGACACAGCTTTGAGCTGACCTTTATTATGAATAAAAAGATCATCCATTTTATATTTAACCTGAGCCGTGGCGGTGCCGAAACCATGATGGTTAGAGTAATCAGGGAATTGCCGGAATATGAGCATGTGGTGGTTACGCTTTTTCCCGGTAATAATTTTGGCCCCGAACTGCAATGCAAAAAATGGGTCTGTTTAAATATCAATTCTCTTTTTGCTTTACCCCTGGCCTTTTTCAAATTCCGCAAATTGGTTAAAGCAGAAAAGCCCGACCTTGTTCATACACATTTATTCTGGCCTACACTGGTTGCCAGGCTTTCGCTTCCTACAAAAATTCCATTAATAACTACCATTCATGCTTTTATTGCAACATCGGTTGAATACCGGCATTGGTATATCCGTTTTTTAGACAGGCTTACTTACAGGTTTCGTAAAAGTATTATAATCGTGGTAGCCAAAGGTGCGCTTGAAGAGTATTTTTCTTTTTTAAAACTAAAACCTTACAAAGCTTATGCCCTATATACTTTTGTAGATATTGCACGTTTTAATGCGGCACATGCACCAGCAAATAAAACGGGTGATGTTTTTAAACTTGTTGCTGTGGGCGCTCTGCGGTTGCAGAAGAACTATACTTACATCATTGATGCGATGGCTTTGATAAAAGATAAAAATATAGAGTTGGATATTTACGGCACGGGCAATTTAAAAGATGAACTGCAGGGGCAGATCAATGCTACTGGTGCTAAAGTTTTTTTAAAAGGAGAGGTTAATAATATTGAAGAGATAATTACACTGTACGACTTGTTTGTCATGTCATCCACCTTTGAAGGATTTTCTTTAGGCATACTGGAAGCTATGGCCATGCGTATGCCACTCTTATTAAGTGATATTTCTTCTTTCAGGGAACAATGTGAAGCCAATGCCTGGTATTTTTCGCTTGATGATCCAAAGGATGCTGCATCGCAGATCGCCTGGTTGAGTACGGCTGATAAAAATGTATTATTTGAAAAGGCTGAAGCCGGCAGGCTTAGGGCCATAAATAATTTTACACTTGAACAGCATATAACAGGCCTGAGAAAGATTTATGATGAAGCTTTATGCGACGATAATTAACAGCATGGAGTCTTACCTTTGACAATAAATAAATTTAGCATGTGCGGAATTTCGGGATTCATAGATTTTAATAAAAAGACCAGTATTGAAGTGCTGGAAAAAATGAACCGTATCATGGCTCATCGTGGCCCTGATGGAGAAGGTTATGGAATGTACCAAACCGACAATGCTACTGTGGGATTGGGCCACCGCCGCTTAAGTATCATTGACCTTACTGCAGGCGGAAACCAGCCGAAAACATTCGGGAAGCTGCACATTACTTTTAATGGCGAGATATATAATTATGCAGAGATAAAAAAAGAACTGGAAAGCAAAGGGCATCAATTTGATAGCCACAGCGATACCGAAGTTATTCTGCATGCTTACAAACAATGGGGAGGTTTTGCCTTGCAAAAATTCATCGGCATGTTTGCTTTTGTTATCTATGATGAGGAAGAACAAAAATTATTTGCCTGCCGGGACCGGGCAGGCGTAAAACCTTTTTTTTATTATTTTAAAGATGGCTTATTTCTTTTTGGTTCAGAATTAAAGGCGTTGATGATGCACCCCGCTTTTGAAAAAGTGATCAATACAGATGCCGTGGCTGCTTTTTTGCAGTATGGATATGTACCTACGCCGCATTGCATTTTTAATAACGCCCATAAATTAAAGCCAGGCCATTTTTTAACCTTTGATATAAAGAACAACCGCCTTGAGACAAAGGAATACTGGAGTGTGTATGATGCATACAACAAGCCTACCCTCAATATCAGCTTACCCGATGCCATTGAAGAAACAGAAAAATTACTTACCAGTGCTTTTCAATACCGTATGGTGAGTGATGTGCCAGTGGGTGTATTTTTAAGCGGCGGATACGATAGCAGTTGTGTTACTGCCATCCTGCAGGCGAACAATATCGAAAAAATTAAAACTTTTACTATTGGGGTTCCTGATGTTGGTTTAAATGAAGCACCATATGCTAAAGAGATAGCAGCACATTTAGGCACTGATCATACCGAGTATTATTGTACCGAAAAAGAAGCGCTTGATATTGTGCCTGACCTCCCCTTCTTTTATGATGAACCATTTGCCGACAGCAGCGCCATACCAACCACACTGGTGAGCCGCATAGCAAGAGAAAAAGTTATTGTAGCCTTATCTGCCGATGCCGGTGATGAGATCTTTGCAGGCTACAACCGCTACGATTATATGGTAAAGTATGGCAGCTCTATTCAAAAAGTGCCCGGTTTTATGCGTAAAAGTGCTGCAGCAATTATGGATATGATTCCTGCTGATAAAATACCGGTACTCAATAAAAAATATCTTTTTCACAGCAGGTACGAAAAAGTAAAATCGCTTTTAAAAGAACCAAGTGCCAAAAATGTTTTGATGAGCATGACACAGCAGATGAACATTAAAGAAATGGCCGGGCTTTTTAAAGAGCATGTTCAGCAAATACCTTCTTATTTCGATAGTAAGGATCTTAAAAAAGAGAATTATTCAACACTCTCCTACATGATGGCAGTTGATTACCAAACTTACCTGCTGGATGATATATTGCAGAAGGTAGACCGTGCAGGAATGACGGTAAGCCTGGAAGGCAGGGAACCCTTTTTAGATCAGCGTGTGATTGAGTGGGCTGCACAATTACCGCTTGAGTATAAATACAACAAGGGCAATAAAAAATTCATCCTGAAAGAGATCGTACATAAATATATTCCAAAAGAGATGATGGACAGGCCCAAGATGGGTTTTGGTATTCCTATTTCTGCATGGCTGCAAAAAGATCTTAAGCAATTTGTTGACAGGTATTTTGACAGTGAGTTTGTAAAAAAGCAGGATATTTTTAACGACGAGGTAATACAAAAGATAAAACGTTCGTTCTATGACGGAAAATTTGAAAGGGCAGAAAAGATCTGGTATATCCTGATGTTCCAGATGTGGTACGACAAATGGATGAATAATAATTAGGCATTGATTCCTCACTGGTTATCTTCGCTTATAAAACTAACACCCCGGATTACATATGTCCATTGTTAATAAGCTTAAGATCATTATTCAAAATCCTGTCTACAAGTCTGTAGGAATATATGTATTCACCAATTTTTTTTCCAAGGGTGTATCTTTTATCCTCATTCCTTTATTTACAAATCCTATATATCTTACTCCTACAGATAACGGGGTACTCAGTTTATTTGCAAGTAATATGATCCTTATCGCACCTTTTATTACACTGGGTATGATCCAATCTTCGGCAGCAGATTTTTTCAAAAAATCAAAAGAAGATTTTTCAACATCTTTTACCAGCCATTTTTTTATGGCCGCTATAATGACCATCATTGCCATGATGGGATTGTATTTATTTAAAGATGCCCTGTGGGAGAAATTTGCATTACCAGCTTCTTTTATTTTTATTATACCGGGATTGGCATTTTTAGTTTTTTGCAGTGAACAGTTATTCGCATTGGTAAGAAACCGTAATGAAGTGAATCGATATGCACTTATCGGTATTTCAAAGGCGCTGTTAGAGTACGGCTTGTCTGTGGTATTAATTGTTTTTTTCTTCACCGGCTGGGAGGGGAGGATATGGGGTATAGCGTTATCCTTAATAACCGTAAACCTGGCAGGAGTTTGGTACTATACCAAAAACCACTACATCAGGTTTTCATTTCACAAACAGCATATATTAGAAGAACTTAAATTCGGTATCCCGATTTTGGTTTTCCAACTGTGTGTTTTTATGCTGGGCGCAACTAATAAACTTTTCCTGGCTATTTTTAATGTTGATAAACATGAGCTGGGTATTTATGCCATAGCCTGTATTTTAGGAACCATGGTTGGCACAGTAGCCCAAAGTATTTTATTATATGTACAACCCGAGCTTTATAAATCAATCAGCAGCGGGCAAGCAACTTTTAGTTCAGTAAAACGCATTTTTTTAAATTACATTAAAATGCTCATAGTCCTTTCTATACTCTGCGTGGGCGTTGCCATATTTGCTTATTATTTTTTGATCAATAAGATTTATTTAAGCGGCCTCAAATATTTCTTTGTTGCGGCCTTAGCTTCTTTTATCTGGGCACTAAACTATTTTTTCTTTCTGTTCCTTTTGTATCATAAAGAAAAAAGAAAGATACTCCTGATATCCACTTTTTCTATTCTTTGCTCAGTGATCATCAATACTTTAATGGTTAAGTATTTTCTTATTTGGGGGGATTCTTTATCAAGCCTGATAAATACATTGATCTTTTCACTGCTGGTTGTTTTTTTTACAAAGAATATTATCGTAAAGACACTTTCAAAGAAAGAAACAGCGCCAGATATAATTCCACAACACAATGAGGAGCCTAAATCTTCGTTAGGGAACAAGCCCATGATGTCTTTAGCCCCCATAGTGTTTTTTGCATACAAGCGTCCCGATCATACCAGGCAGGCATTGGAGTCTTTGTATCAAAACAAATATGCCAATGAGTCTTCGCTTTGGATATATGTAGATGGGCCAAAACCCGGCGCTTCTGCAGAAACGCTTGCTGCCAATGAAGCGGTTAAACAAGTGGTACGTGAAAAAAAATGGTGTAAAGAAGTAACAATCATTGAGGCAGAAAAAAATAAGGGATTGGTAAAGTCAACCACGGATGGCGTAACTACGCTGGTGAATGAATATGGTAAAGTGATCGTAATGGAAGATGATAACCTGGTATCGCGGGGCTTTTTAACTTATATGAATTATGCGCTTGATTTGTATGAAGATAACCCCAGGGTAATGCATATCAGCGGTTTTGCAAGGCCGGATTTGGCTGGAGCAAAAGTTGATGAGTCAACTTATTTTTTCTATCATACCACTACCTGGGGCTGGGGCACCTGGAAAAGGGCCTGGGATAAATTCACCCTGGATGCTATGGCGGTTAGGGAAGCGGTGAAGAAAAAGGGGGATATTAATAAACTGAATATGAATGGCACATTTCAATACTTTTGGGGACTTAAGGCAGTTGCAAAGAAGAATATTACCAGCTGGAACACGATCTGGCATTCCATTGTATTTTTAAACGATGGCCTGGTATTATACCCCAAAAAATCATTGGTATCTAACATTGGACATGATGGCAGCGGAACCAATTGTGCACCAGATGACCGTTTCCAGATCAATGATGAACTGCTGGCAACAGAAGTGCCCGTTACTGCCATTCCGCTTGTAGAGCATGAAGCTGTTCGTAAGCATTATGTACGCCTGCATTCTTTTGGTTACAGGCTAAAATTTGCCATTAAACATTATCTCAGGTATTTAATAAAATAAAATTGAGCACTCAAAAAAATATATTGTTCATCTCTTATGATGGGATGACAGACCCGCTGGGCCAGAGCCAGGTAATTCCTTACCTGCAGGGGTTAAGTAAAGCCGGTTATAAAATATTTTTATTAAGCTGCGAAAAGAAACAGGTTTTCCTCCAGAACAAAAAAAATATCCAGCAGATACTGGATGCAGGCAATATAACCTGGATACCGCTTAACTATACAAAAAAGCCGCCGGTTGTTTCTACCCTGCTCGATATTATAAAA
>JAYUYX010000209.1:0-3813 GCA_043752205.1 Chitinophagaceae bacterium | reverse complement strand
GCAGCCATTTGCGGTAAATAAGAGACCGCCATAGCCACTCGAGTGGCCCCATAGAGTAATAACGGAGCCAGCATACAGAAAACACAATCTGCACCAGTGCTATTTCTGCAACCATACCATACAATTCCCATTGCTGCAGCCTTCCAAAATATCCAAAACCATATCCATAGAAAAAGAATGTACAGATGATTGATTGCAAAATGTAATTAGTAAGTGCCATACGACCTGTTGCAGCCAGTGCCCGCCATAGCCAATTAAGCAGGTTTGCACGAAGCAACAGCATTATCATTGATGCATAGCCTGTTGCCAGCAACAATCTTTCTATTGGGAAAAACTGGTTGAAAGGGAGAGCTTGTTTGTCAAGGTATTTTGCATAATCAACCATTTTTATAGATAGAAAATGAACCCGGAACCAGGCGAGGGTAAAACCAATAGCCAGGGTAAACAATGCAAGAAGCAGGTATTTTGATGATGAAAAACGGTGGCCGAAAAAGCCGAAACTTAATAAGGCCATGCCAAGAAACATCAGGGATCCAATATCCCACAAGCCAATTCTATAAAGCCAATGTGATTCTTTGTTTTGGGATCGCTGCATCAGGTGAGTCCAGATTTTGATATAACTACCTGTTCGCATTGCTTTGTTTTCAGCCACTGTTGCAGCAGAATCGTATTTCGTAGATTTTATTATTCCTTCCCACTTACCTTTTTCTTCCCCCTGTTTTTTGGTTAGTGTATCTGTTTTCTTTGCTATTGAATCAGCCAGTTTATTTTTAGCCAGCACATCTTTTAACTGAATGGTATCTTTTGTTCTGTCAGCACTATCTTTTTTTGCACGGGTGGTACTATCCTGTTTAAATTTTTCTTCTATCGTTTTTACTGCCAGGTATTTTTTGTAATCCTTTTTATCATCGGCATAGTTCCAGTAATTTTTGCCACAGTAAATTAATGTGCAGATGATAGCAGCGATCAGTAAACCTTTGGCAGATATGCGCCAAAAGGCAAATAATAAAATGCCGACTACGCCATATTGAAATAAAATATCACCCGGCCATAGTAAAACAAATGCATTGACTACACCAAAGATGATGAGCCATACCTGCCGTCGTATATATGCATCAGCTGCAGCTATTGATACGGCAGGCTCTTTTTTTTGCATGAATAAAATAATACCGGCACCAAACACAAGGGCTAACAAGGCCCCCATTTTACCTTCAAATAAGATGGATATAGCTGTAAGCAGTTTGTAGTTGCCGCCATGTGTTCCAAGCCGGAAAAAATTTTGCTGGTTGACAGTGAAGCCGCCAAATTCCCAAATGCTGATAATAAGAATGCCTAAAACTGATATACCCCGCAATACATCCAAAGAAAATAGCCTGGAAAAATTATCAGTTGGTGCAGCGGCAGTTCGTTGAGGTGCTGTACCTGAAGGAGTGGAAGTCATGGTAGTTGGTTTTGATGTTTTCCTTCGGGTAGCCTGATTAAATGTAGGAATAAAAAATGTAACACATCCCAAAAAAATACACGGGCCGGAATAGCGGCTTAAAAATAAGCAGCTATTTATGCGAACCATTTTTTGGATAAAATCCTATCTTCAGTTTTCTTTAAGTAAACGAATATGAAATTCTTCACCATCTCTGTAGCAACCGTTACCCTCAGATAAGAAAGGGTTATCCCAGAATTTATCAATTTGGTAACTGTTTATCCGGCAACAGCAGAACTGTTGTTACACTTAAGTTATTAAACTTTATTTTAGTTTATCACTACCACGGTGTACATCGTGAAGTAGTATTCAAATAATTATCAATCATGTTACAACCAGTTTATTCAAATAAGGCATCTCATTTTTTTGCATTATTAAAGCAGTCGTTGAAAGGCGGCGAGTATGACTACACACAAGGCAGCATCCGGATTGCCATTGTGCTATTGGCCATACCAATGATTCTTGAACTAAGTCTCGAATCGGTATTTGCCGTAGTGGATATGTACTTTGTCAGTCATTTGCCCAACAGTAAAAATGCAATGGCAACAGTAGGATTAACAGAATCTGTTGTTGCACTTGTATACACTATTGCCATTGGATTAAGTACTGCAGCTACTGCAGTGGTAGCAAGACGGATTGGTGAAAAAAATCCTGATGGGGCTGCACATGCAGGGGCGCAGTCGATGGTTATTGCATTAATTGTAACGGTTATCATCAGTATAGCAGGAATTGTTTTTGCTGCCGATATATTAAGAATAATGGGTGCCAGTAAAGAAGTGATAGCAGAAGGTACAACCTTTACCCGTATCATGCTGGGGGGAAGTGTAGCTATTATTTTACTTTTTCTTATTAATGGCATTTTCCGTGGAGCCGGTGATGCTGCCATGGCCATGCGGAGTTTGTGGATTGCCAGCATCATTAATATTTTTTTATGCCCAATGCTTATTAATGGGTATGGTCCTTTTCCTGAACTCGGATTAAAAGGTGCTGCCATTGCTACTACCATAGGACGTGGCATTGGTGTATTGTATCAATGCTATCATTTATTCAGTGGTAAGCGAACAATTAAAATAAACAAGCAGCATTTCAAATGGGATTTACCGGTGGTAAAAACATTATTGACTGTAGCATGGCCCGCTACTTTCCAGTTTTTTATTCAGAGTGGTAGTTGGATTTTTCTTGCCTGGCTGGTTTCTACTACTGGCAGCACAGACGCCAGTGCAGGCTACCAGGTAGCTATAAGAAATGTGGTGTTTTTTATATTGCCCGCCTGGGGATTAAGTAATGCAGCTGCAACATTGGTGGGTCAAAACCTGGGTGCCAACCAACCCGAACGGGCCGAACAAAGTGTATGGCTGACTGCAAAATATAATGCGGCATTTATGGCTATTGTAATGTTATTGTTCTTGTTTTTAGCATCGCCAATCATCAGCATTTTTACTAAAGAACCGGAAGTACACTATTATGGCACACTAGCATTGCAAATAATCGGGGCTGGTTATATTTTTTATGGAATTGGCATGGTGATGATTCAGGCTTTGAACGGGGCTGGCGATACAAAGACACCTACCTGGATAAACATATTTGGCTTCTGGCTTTTTCAGATACCCTTAGCATATTTGTTGGCCAAAAATTTTGCTATGGGTCCCACAGGTGCGTTTATCGCTATACCGGTGGCAGAGGCAGTGCTGGCTATAGCTGCATGGTATTTTTTTAAAAAGGGAAAATGGAAGGAGGTAAAATTGTAGACCAAAAAAAGTATAAGAAGTACATACGGCATTTTAAATATGACGTATATTTTTTTTATGCCAGTTTACTCATTTAGTTTTTTATTCCTACTTCGTATTTCTTATCCACTGGCTATTATCTTCTTTGCCAGCGATCAATCGGGCCAGGGTATAGCCATGCTGATATTTGGTTTTGGTATAATTGGTATTGTAGACAATGTGCTCCGCTTTACTTTATTAAAACGGTTGGGTGATGTGCATCCGCATACAACAGTGTTTGGAGTTATCATCGGATTAAAACTTTTTGGCTTTATTGGATTAATATTCGGTCCATTGCTTAATTCATTATTTATCTTGCTGCTAAAAATCTACTCCAGCGAATTCATCACCAAGCAAAGAGATATTAATAAGATACCTGAGAATTAAGTTGTTGATGAAATTAGCATATAGTCAGATGTTGAATACGTAAATACATTTAGTAGTTCGTAACTTTCCTTGATATTATCTTATAATAGCTTCGTAGTTGTTCGCAATTCCTTTAGAAACAAACATTTATTACTTGCATTTATAACATTCAGATAATATTTTAGCATTGCCTTACGTTTT
>JAYUYX010000208.1:0-3865 GCA_043752205.1 Chitinophagaceae bacterium | reverse complement strand
GAAACCGGCAGTGCAGAGTGGTTTCATAAGGATAGCTGGCTTAGTTTTAATATGTTTCAAAATGGCCATTGCCGCAATACTGAAGTGTACAATAAGATTCAAACTGTTTATAAGATGTTGCCCTTAAAACCTGTGCTGGATGCAGAACCTTTATACGAAGACCACCCAATTTGTTTTAACGCTTCAGACCTTGGCATTTCTAATGCCTATGACATCCGGCTCTATGCATATCTTAGTTTATTCGCCGGCGCATTCGGACATACTTATGGTTGTCATGATATCTGGCAGTTCTATTCCCCTCATTATTCAAGTGTAAATAACCCGCACGTATTTTGGCAGCAAGCCATAGATTTACCCGGAGCCAACCAGATGAGATTTGTAAAAAGATTACTTCTATCCCGCCCATTTTTAGACCGGGTGCCAGATCAGTCATTGATTGTTGAAAGCGACAATGCCTTTTCAGAAAGGGTGCAGGCTACGAGGGGCAAAGATTATGCTTTTATTTACGCTGCCGCTGGTCATTCTTTTACCATAAATCCAGCAAAAATAAGCGGCACGATACTAAATGCAAGCTGGTACAACCCACGTAATGGCGAGATAAAAAAACTGGATGCCATCAGTAATGGCATTCCTAATAAATTTATACCCCCATCTTCGGGCTACGGACAGGATTGGGTTTTAATATTGGATGATGCTTCAAAAAATTATGAGCTGCCGCATGAATAAATACCTCGCATCTTTCATGGTGCAGTTATAGGATGCAACAATTACTTCTGTCAAGTGAGATAGATTACTTTTCTAAAATATTTGCTTTCATGAAATACATTTTCACCTTCATCATTCTTCTCCTGAATTTTATTTTTGTGCAGGCGCAACCTGTAACAGGAATTGCGGCAAGGGTGCAAGTACTAAACAACCGGCCGGTTATTATGATTAACGGCCAACCTCAATACCCTTTGATGTATGCCTTAACAGATGTGCCGGGCGGCAGGTGGAGTTGGGAAGAGTTGCCCAGGTATAACATGCAGCAGTTTTATAAAAACGGGTTTAAATTAATACAAGTCGATTTGTTTTTTGATCATGTGTGGATGGAAGATGGAAGTATTACATTAGACACTGCACAAATGCAACTGAGGGGTGTTTTAAATGCCTGCCCCGATGCTGCCATTTTTTTACGCTTTCATGTAAATGCTCCTAAATGGTGGCAGCGCCTTCATCCGCAAGAAAATACACTTTATGCTGATACTACCGCCAAACCAGATATTAATTTTGGTTTACAAAGGATTATTGAAGATGATGAAGAAACGCCCGCCCGTACAAGTCTTGCCTCTGTGAAATGGAAAAAAGAAGCCGGAGAAAAATTGCAGGTTTTTATAAAAAATCTGCAAACTATTCCCGAAGCAAAAGCTATTGCTGGCATACAAGTGGCCGGAGGAGTTTATGGTGAATGGCACCAATGGGGCTTCATAGAAAATGAACCAGATGTGAGCCAGCCAATGCTTGTTTATTTCAGGCAATGGTTGGAGCAAAAATATATCTCGGATAAGTCAATAAAACAGGCATGGAATGATGCAACCGTAAATTTTGCAACAGCTTCTTTTCCAACATTGGTTGAAAGGAAAACTACTAAGGCAGGCATATTCCGCAACCCTGTATATGAGCAACAAACCATTGACTATTATGAAGCGTTGAACGACTGTGTTGCAGATGACATCTTGTTTTTTTGTCAACTGATTAAAGACCATTGGCCCCGGCCCATCATCACCGGTGCATTCTACGGATACTTTTATTCTGTATTTGGTAGAGAAGCAGCCGGGGGGCATTTGGCAGTTGAAAAATTATTGAACTCACCGGCTATTGATTTTTTAAGTGCTCCTGCTGCTTACTATCCTGAAGCCGCAGAGACAGGAGATGCCTACCGTTCCCGGGGATTGATCAATTCGGCATTGCTGCATAAAAAATTGTGGCTCGATGAAATGGATCAGCAAACACCATTGGTGGCATTAAAAGATACAGGCTTTACAACCAGCCTTGCAAAAAGTATTGCTACTGTGCGGCGCAATATGATGTATTCCTTTACACATGGCACCGGTTTTTGGTTTTATGATTTTGGTCCATCTGGTTTTAATGGTGGTAAACGATTGAACGATCACGGTAGCTACGGTTGGTGGGATGAACCATCGCTAATGAAAGAAATAAAAAAAGTAAAGGATTTATTTGAAAACTCATTAACACAAACTTATAAAAGCGATGCAGATGTATTACTGGTGCATGATACAAAATCATTTTATTATACTGGCAGCAACAAGGAACAAAGCTTTATGGCGCACTGGACTAATAACTGGATACCACCAGCCATTTTTAAGAGCGGTGCCATACATGATGTTATTCATTTAACCGATTTGGATAAAGTAAATATCTCTCAGTATAAAGCCATCATATTTATGAATACCTGGATATTAAACGAGGGCCAAAAAAAACTGATAAAAGACAGAATAGCCTCAGGAAACAGAAGCCTGGTTTGGCTGTATGCACCAGGCTATAGCAACGAAAAATCGTTGAACAAAAATTTTATTGAAGAAGTAACACAGATCAAAATGAAAGAGCTTACCCTTAATGATCCGGTAATAATAGAAGTAGACAGCGCCATCACACCCAATAAAAAATTTAGTGTTTGGAATAATAAAGTAAACCCACTATTTATTGCCAATGATGATAAGGCGGTAGTGCTGGGTACAATAAATGGTACTAATAACGCAGGCTTTGTAAAAAAACAATTTCAAAACCATACCAGTTGGTTTACCTCCTTACCACCAACAGATATTGCATTGTGGAAGTATGTTTTTAAACAATCGGGTGTGCATATTTACAATGATGGTCAGGATGTAGTGTATGGTGGTAAGGGGGTACTTACTGTGCATACTGCCAAAGGAGGGCAGCGTATATTACACTTAAAAAATGGAAAAAATATTTTGCTTGATTTACCTCAAAATTCAACTACTGTTTTCAATGCTTTTACCGGTGAAATTATATTTGATTAATTTTTTCGCTATCAAAATATTTGTATGAGAAAAGATTTATTAGTGTTGTGTATTATGAATGCTTCCTTAGTTTTCGCTCAAATAGAAAAACTCATTTATCATGATATTAAAGTAGATCGGCAGAAAAAATTATACTCTGGTATTCCAGTAATCCGGGCAAAGTTTACAGTAATGCGGTGATGTTGGTTGGCATTTCTGGGATACCATGCGGATGGATAAAAGGGGTTTGCCCTATTACATGAACCACCGGGTATGGACTGCCAAGGTAAATGAATTGCGGGGCATAGGTGGCTAGCAGATACAAATGTCCATATCTTTCTGAAGTTTATTATACCTGTATGCAGGCGACCAACGCATTAAATCCCATAGTCGTAACGATCTTGCTTAAATGCATTTATTGAATAAATAAGTATGCGGTTTCGCATACTTTTGAATCTATTCTTTTAATATTATGAACCATACATTGAAAATCGGTCTTTTCGCAATCGGACTTGATGCTTACTGGCCCCAATTTGAAGGATTGAAAGAGCGGATGGAAAATTATATTTCAAAAGTTTCCCGTAATCTTTCCGGCTTCGGAACCGAAATTATAAATCTCGGTTTAATTGATACGCCGGATAAGGCAATGGATGCAGGACATCAGTTCCGTAAAGCTGATGTTGATTTGATATTTCTTTACGTAACTACCTATGCCCTGTCATCCACCGTATTGCCGGTGGTACGGCGTTCAAAGGTTCCCGTTATCATTCTTAACCTGTCTCCTGGTGAGGCAATAGATTATGGAGTGTTCAATAACCTCAAGGATCGCACGAAGATGACTGGCG
>JAYUYX010000207.1:0-21723 GCA_043752205.1 Chitinophagaceae bacterium | reverse complement strand
TTTAAAATCATCGGTGTAGGGGATGGTTTCAAATTGTATCAATTCAACTTTAGTTTCTTCTCCCTGACCTTCAATTTTGCACAATGCAATATCCAAACCATCTAATGAAGTGCCGCTCATAAGACCTACAATAAGCCTTTTAGGTTTATTGGCAATGTCATATAGTTCTTGAATATTACTGTTCATATTATTGCCTGATAAAATTGAGGTTACGTTTTATGCCTTCAAACTTAGCTCTTTTAACCGGTGAATTTTTGAAAATGGTTTTAAAAGATTCTTCTGTTAATTCTTCCCAATCATTTGTAGAGAAATTTAATATTTCAGGAATAGGTTTAAAATCTCTATCAGTTGTTGGTTTCGAAAACCTGTTCCAGGGGCAAATATCCTGGCAAATATCACAGCCAAACATCCAGTTATCAAATTTGCCCTGCAAATTAGTGGGAATCAACATATCCTTTAATTCGATAGTGAAATAAGAAATACATTTACTGCCATCCACAACTTTGTCTGGTAAAATTGCATCCGTGGGACAGTTGTCAATACATCTGGTACACGAGCCACAATAATCTTTTACATACGCATCATCATACAGCAGTTCAAGGTCAACAATTAATGTAGCAATAAAGAAAAATGAGCCACTTTGTTTATTGATCAGGTTCCCGTTCTTACCTATCCAGCCTATGCCAGCTTTTTGCGCCCACGCTCTTTCTAAAACTGGGGCGCTATCAACAAAGCCCCGTCCATGCACTTCTCCAACCTGTTCTTTTATTTGTTGCAGGAACCATTTCAGTTTGGCCCTGATCACTTCATGATAGTCATTTCCATAAGCGTATTTTGATATTTTAGGTGCTTGGGCAGATTGTATTGGATCCGGAAAATAATTAAGCAATAGTGTGATAACAGATTTTGCACCGGGTACTAATTTGGAAGGATCTATCCGCAGGTCAAAATAATTTTCCATGTATTGCATAGTTCCATGCATGCCTTTGTTTAACCAGCTTTCAAGTCGCCTTGCATCTTCATCAAGCACCTCCGCTTTAGCAATGCCGCAATAATCAAATCCAGTGCTTGCAGCAATGTTCTTAATGATATCAGTATGTTTCTGAATTCTACTCATTGGTCAATTGAAGTATCTTCTATGTGCAATTTATGCAAGAACCGATGAGCTATCGGGGCAATTAAGATACCTACAGTACTTATGAATGAAACGCCGCTGGTAACAAACTTTTACTGGTGCTAATTTTTGTTTTTTATGTTCATACATAACTTACTTTTTATAAAAATACAAAAGCCCGGCATATAATTACCGGGCTTTACTTTATTTAGTAGTACTAAAAATTGATATCATAGCCAATTAACCCTATCAATTCAAAATAACCAAAATGGTGATTAACTCTTCCGTTTCCAACACCAAGTGCATTTGTATAATTGGCAAAACCTGCTTTAGCCGTTCCTTCAAAAAATAATTTTCTGCTTACATACCACCGGGCCCCTCCTTCAAGTCCAAAACAATAACCTGCAATAATAAACCTGTTATCAACTCTCTTATTACTGAGGGTAATATCTGTTTTAGGAATAAGGATTCCTGCACCTGCTTTCCATAGGGCAGTAAAAACCGGGCGTCTGCTGTTCCTTTTTAACTCATATTGCTGCACATAATTTATTTGGTAAAAATTAGCACCGTTGGTATGTTCAAATTGTAATTCATTTCTTGTAAATGCAGTGTCCTTGTCAAAATAATTATTGCCGATATTTCCTCGTGCCCTTAATGCCTGGTTATCGGAAACTATATATTTAGTATGGTCGTAATTAATTTCAATGGCCCGGGTATGTTTTTTATTGAGATAAAAACCAAGTCTGTAATTGTATTGTGGAACAGATATTTGGATAGGTTTTTTTATAATGGCATCCATATCACTTCTATCATGCGCCCTGGCTTTGTAAATGGTAAAATTATGATGAACGCCATCTACCATCGTGTTGAAATGGATATTACTTTTTGTGTACCATTCGGTATTATATCCCCATTGCAGGTACATACCTGAAAGGAGCTTAGTTTTTTTTTGTGCTAGTAAGGGTATGCTTATAAAGCTGAGTACAACAATTGCTGTGAGTTTATTCATCAGTTAAGTTTCGATAGTTAGAATTATTCCATAAAAAATAATACATACAAATGCAGGCAAATTTAGGTCAAGTACCTATATTTTCCTCAATTCATTTGCAAACAGGCAAACATCAATTTTATTATATGGCAAGAAAAAGGCTTAACTAAAATTGCCTGCTAGAATAGCATAGAAGCCTTAATACTGCTGCTTATGCGACAGTTTATACCAGAATCGCATGCCATAATAGCGCAGATATAAACTTGGAGTGCGTTTTGTGATTAAGGAATAAAAGCGATTAACATGAGTTTACAAAACCTAACAATAAAATCCCAGGAAATATTACAGCAGGCACAGCAACTGGCCTTTACTGATAATAATGCCAATATTGAAACTGAACATATTTTAAAGGCACTTTTAAATGATAAAGATTCACCAGTTGAATATTTGCTCAAGAAGAACAATGTAAATATTGCTTATGTTGATGAGAAACTTGATGCTGCAATTTTCAAATTACCCAAAGTCTCAAGCGGGGAACCGGCACAATCATTAAGCCGGGAAGCGAACAATGTGCTGTTAAGGTCTACAACAACTTTAAAAACATTTAAAGATGAATTTGTGAGTGTAGAGCATTTATTGCTTGCCATGCTTCAGGGCACAGACAATACTTCTAAATTATTAAAGGATGCAGGGCTTACTGAAAAAGAACTGATTGCAGCTATTAAAGACCTAAAAAAAGGATCAACAGTTTCTTCTCAAACTTCCGAAACACAATTCAATGCGCTGAATAAATATGCAAAAAATCTGATTGAAATGGCAGGGGCCGGAAAACTTGATCCTGTTATAGGGAGAGATGAGGAGATCAGGAGAACATTGCATATCCTATCGAGAAGGAGTAAGAATAACCCAATCTTAGTAGGAGAGCCCGGTGTTGGTAAAACCGCTATAGCAGAGGGCTTGGCTATGCGTATTGTTAATGGGGATGTACCGGAGAATTTAAGGTCGAAAATTATATATGCACTCGATATGGGCTTGCTGATTGCAGGGGCAAAATATAAAGGCGAATTTGAAGAACGCCTGAAATCGGTAATAAAAGAAGTAAGTAGCAGTGATGGACAGATCATTTTATTTATTGATGAGATACATACATTAGTGGGTGCTGGTGGTGGTGATGGAGCTATGGATGCGGCTAATATTTTGAAACCTGCATTGGCCAGGGGAGAACTGAGGGCAATAGGAGCTACGACATTAAATGAGTACCAGAAATTCTTTGAGAAAGATAAAGCGTTAGAGCGTCGTTTTCAAAAAGTAATGATAGATGAACCTTCGGTTGAAGATGCAGTTTCAATTTTACGTGGATTAAAGGATCGCTATGAAACCTACCATCATGTATTAATAAAAGACGAAGCTATTATTGCTGCAGTCGAATTATCCAGCCGGTATATAACCGATCGTTTTTTACCTGATAAAGCCATAGACCTGATTGATGAAAGTGCTGCCAAATTACGTTTGGAAATGAACAGTATGCCTGAAGAACTGGACGAACTTGAAAGAAAAATACGCCAGCTGGAAATTGAAAGGGAGGCTATTAAAAGAGAGAACGATGAGCATAAATTAAAACAATTAAATACCGAGATATCCAACCTGTCTGTTGAAAGAGATACGTTTAAGGCCAAATGGCAGCAGGAAAAGGGAATTGTAGAAATGATACAGAACGCCAAGGCTGAAATAGAGAATTTAAAGCTTGCAGCTGATAAAGCAGAACGTGAAGGCGATTATGGAAAAGTAGCAGAGATCCGGTATGGTAAAGTTCAGGAGCAGGAAAAAATTGTGGAAGAGTTTAGTAAACAATTATCCGATAGTACGGAAAAGAGATTATTAAAAGAGGAAGTAGATGCTGAGGATATAGCGGAAAATGTTGCCAAGGCAACCGGAATTCCTGTAATGAAGATGATGCAAAGTGAAAGGGAAAAATTGCTTTTGTTAGAAGAAGAGTTGCATAGGAGGGTAGTTGGACAGGAGGAAGCCATTGAAGCCGTTTCGGATGCCATCAGGCGGAGCCGGGCAGGCCTCCAGGACCCCAAAAAGCCAATTGGGTCCTTCATTTTCCTGGGAACCACGGGTGTTGGTAAAACGGAATTGGCTAAAGTGCTGGCTGATTATCTATTTGATGATGATAGTATGATGACCCGGATAGACATGAGTGAATACCAGGAGAAACATGCCGTGAGCAGGCTTTTGGGGGCTCCTCCTGGCTATGTTGGATATGACGAGGGGGGCCAGTTAACTGAGGCTGTGAGACGCAAACCCTATAGTGTAATACTGCTTGATGAAATTGAAAAGGCACATCCTGACGTTTTTAACGTACTTTTGCAGGTATTAGATGACGGAAGACTTACGGATAATAAGGGTCGTATAGTCAATTTTAAGAATACGATCATCATCATGACTTCAAATATGGGTAGCCATATTATTCAGGATAATTTCGAAAATGTTACCGAAGATAATAAGGATGAAGTGGTTGAAAAGACCAAGATGGAGGTGATGACCTTATTACGTCAAACCATACGTCCCGAGTTCTTAAACAGGATAGATGAAGTGATTATGTTCCAGCCATTGATGAAGAAGGAGATCAAGGGAATCATTAAAATGCAATTGAACAGTTTAAAACAATTGGTTGCACAAAACGGGATCAATTTACAATTCAGTGATTATGTTTTTGATTTCCTTGCTGAAAATGGTTACGATCCTCAATTTGGAGCAAGACCATTAAAAAGATTGATCCAGAAAGAAATAGTGAACAAGCTGAGTAAGCGGATCCTGGCAAGTGATATTGATAAGTCAAGACCTGTATTGGTTGATGTGTTTGATGGAACTGTGGTTTTTAGAAATGAACAGGTAAAAGAGGCAGCTTCAAAAGCAAGTAAAACTTAAAAGAACAATACATTAATAAAAGTTGTTTAAATACAACAGATAAAAGACAAATACTATGGCAATGAAAGTAAAAGAAGTGGTAGTGATTATTCCTCCAAAAGATATTTTTGTAGGTAATCCAGACGCAGCAGTAACGCTGATGGAATTTGGAGAATACGAAAGTGAAGATTGTGCAAAAGCAAATGAAGTGGTAAAGAAATTACTGGAAGAATTTGATGGTAAGATCAGATTTCAGTTCCGCCATTTTCCTTTAACAAGAATTCATCAACGTTCAATGAAAGCAGGTGAAGCTGCAGTAGCAGCATCGCAGGTAGGGAAATTTTGGGAAATGCATAATATCTTATTTGATAATCGCCGCCAGCTGGGTACTACCAGCTTAAAGCTATATTCTAAAGAAGCAGGCGTTATTAATAAGCATTTTTTAGATGACTTGATCAATTCTACTTACGGCTGGCAGGTGCGTAATGATTTGAATGAAGGTATTGAAAAAGGGGTACGTGATGTACCAGCTTTTTTCGTGAATGGCGAAATGGTAAGCGGTAAACCTACTTTCGAAAATCTTAGCAAGGATATTAACCTGGCTTTAAAGAAAACAAAGAAAAAAGCCCCTGCAAAACAAAGGGCTTAATACAATAGCTTAAAAGGCTCCAATTAAAGTTGGAGCTTTTTTTTATCAATCTACTTCCACATAATAACTTATTAATTCTTTCCCGTTTACGAAAACGGTAATAGGGTAAGCATTTTCATCTTCGAACTTGTAAGCAAAGCTTAAGATGCCACCTGAAAATGAATAATTCATTTCCTTTACTTTATATTTTTTTCTTTCACCTACGCCCAGCTCTACTTTTGTAATTTCGGCATTGCCGTTTAATGAGTAGCTGAAAGTAACAGCTTTATTAGCCTTTAGTTTAAGATTACCTTTATCTGGTGAATATCTTTTCAGTCCATATTGCATAGCTGCAACTTTTATTACAGGTAATTCAAAAAAATCTTTTTTATTCTTTGGTGCACTGCCCAGTTTCCAGGCCTCGTTATCGGGATAATGATTAAGATTAAAAACTGCTTTATCAGTAAAGAAATAGGCATCCGTATATGATCTTGTAAATTCTTTCATTTCTTCGTCCGCATAACCGCTACCCCATGTAGGATCAACATAGAACCATGTTTCCGGGCTTTGCCCTAATTGTATAACAGCCCAGCTATGGTTGATTTCTACGCCTTTTTCATTTATCTGGCCAGTATTATTTTTTACAAATCCATCTACTGTTAAGCAACGGATATCGGCGCTGCTGCACATATCCTGAAACAGGCTTGCAAAGCCAATACCTACTGCTTTCCGATATAATAAAACATCAGTTGGCGTATTTTTCATATTGCTGTTATTTCGGGCGGCTTTAATATCGTAAGTAATATTATTGGCTATCCAGTAATAAATAGCTCTTGCTTTATCTATCTTATCGGTAAACTTATTGCTCACCACATTATTAATGGTACCCATGGTCATACTATCTAATGATCCAAGACTTTTTACATAAGCATCTACAGCAGTAAAATCACGCCCATTTGTTTGTGCAGTTAAATTAAAAGAATACAGTGTAAACAAAGCTGGCAGAATTTTTCTTATAAGGATTTTCATATCCTAAAATTAAGTATCTAAAAGTTAAGAAAAAGCAAACCATGTTAGTTAAAATCAAAAAGGGTAGCAGTAAATACACCCAGTTCCCGCTTCTTAAAAATAGCTTTCCAGTTGCCCACATACCTGATCAGGGAAGGCACAATATATTCACCATATTTAGACATCACAACTTCCATCTTTACATTGAAATCATAAACGGCAGCGCTGTAGCTCAATGAATAATTCCTGGCTACTACTTCAAAGGTTTCGGTATTGAACCAGGTTATCATTTCATCAATTACAACATTATCTTTACTGCCCGGTTTTACTTTTTGGGTAAAGATGTAACAACTGGTATTCTTATACATGTCTATATCAATGCTCATGTCATACCTGTCAGCCATTTCATCATCATAGATGGCGGTTTTATTACTGATAAAGGGCAAGCCGTTAATTCTTCTGCCGGGATTAAAAAAAAGCATTTTCAGCTGCTCTTTATTTTTCTCCATACCTGATTTATCTTTTGTGCTGAATTCCCTTCCGGTTACAATATTGTCTTCGCCACAAATGGTTCCATTGGTAAAAAAAAGCGAAGCATACATCTGGGCTGTATAATAATTGAACTGGCGGTTTTCGTCATAAATATCGCCAGTAATTTCCTCAGATATGGTTTGCATACTGCGGCAATTATTACTGCGAACCTGTTTAGTTGTACTACGTAAACTCGCTTTTATTTTTCCGTCACTGTCATTCATCCTGATATCATTGATGGCAGTAAAGCCAAGTATGCGTAGGTTACGGAAGGCTTTGTAAAAGCTGGTATCATTTTTTATGCGGTTAATAAATGCCGGAACATTGAGTTTGTTATTCAATACAACGTCGCTGAGGGTTATCGTTTTTTTTCCTATAGTAATGATGCTGTCATTTGTTTCCTGTGCAAAGGATGGAATACCGGATATTAAACAAAAAAAAGCAGGCATGAAATATTTCATGCCTGCAAGGTATTAAGAAAGAGCTAAAAAAAATTAGCCTTTTGTACTGCTGGGTTCAGTTGATTTTGCAGCTGGTTTAACAGCTTCTTTTTTAACATCGGGAGCTACGCTGCCGCTGTTATCAATAACAGTTTTTACGCTTGGTTTTGTAATAGCTGGCTGTTCAAGACTACCACCTGATAAATTAGCAGAAGCAGGCGTTTTAGCAGGAGCAACTTTAGTATCAGTTAGAGAAGAACTTAAGTTTGCATCATAACTCACACTTTTACTTTCAGGTTGGTTGTGAGATTTAGGATCAAGATATTTACCTTTTTGGGCAGCTGATTTTTCCTGTACTGCAGTAAATGGATTCATCTTCATCCTGGCATCGTTACGAATACCTTTTACTTCCCAGCTAACCTTTACATTTGGCTGGTTTGTAGCAATCTCAAATTTATTGTTGCTTATTTCTTTGCTTACCATTGCTTGTGCAAAAGCTCCGCCAACAACAGTTAACTGGTAGCGGAAATCCTTATTAATAGCTTCAAAATAATCAGGAAGGCTGATTGTTGCTTTACCAGAAGCATCGGTAACTACGTTGCCGCTGTAAGAATTCAATACCTCATTGCTTTCTACTGCAGCATGCATTAAGATTTTATTAGTAGGATCAAGTGGGTAATCCATAGTGAAGGCCTTTACACCTAAAGCTGTGAAATCACCATTTACCCAAACCTTGCCGGTAGTGTTATCAATCCTCATTCTTTCTCCACCGCTACCAAGTTCAAATATCTGGTAGTCATCAGTTGCAGGATTGTTACGGGTATTCCATTGGCCTACACCTGCCCTTTGGAAACGTAAAGCTGCATCACCATTAGAAGCATCAATATCAATAACTGAGAAAGTGCTGCTTGAACGGCTGCGGATACCTGTTGCGCCACCATGTAATACATCTAATTTATAAGTAGGATTGGTTGTTTCGCCGATACCTACGTTACCAGAACCATCCTGGATAACTACACGGCTTCCCCCGCCACCTAATTCGAAAATCTCCAAGTAATCATCAGCCGGACGGTTACGTATGTTCCACTGGTTTACACCCGCTCTCTGGAAACGTAAAGCCGCATCACCATCAGCTCCATCAATATCAATAACAGAAAATGAAGCAGAAGAGCGGCTGCGGATACCAGTTGCACCAGCATGTAATACATCTAATTTATAAGAAGGTGCAGTAGTTTCGCCAATACCTACATTACCACTTCCATCCTGAATAACCACACGGCTTCCGCCACCACCTAATTCAAAAATTTCATAGTAGTTATCAGCTGGACGGTTACGGGTGTTCCATTGGCCGGTACCAGCTGCCTGAAAACGCAAAGCAGCATCACCATCTTGTGCATCAATATCAACAACAGAAAAAGAAGCTGTTGACTGGCTGCGAATACCTGTAGCACCTGCATGCTGTACATCTAATCTGTAGGCTGGAGTAGCTTGTCCAATACCCAGATTACCTGTAGCATCCTGCAAAATCATTCGGCTTCCGCCGCCACCTAATTCAAACCACTCTAAATTATTGGTACCGGGTTGGTTACGCATGTTCCACATGTTAGTACCATTGGCACCAAACCGAAGTGCAGCATCGCCATTTTGTGCATCTATATCTACTACAGAAAAGCTTGAAGTTGAGGTAACAGCAACACCAGTTGCACCAGCATGAACAACCTGTAATTTATAAGTTGGTGTATTTGTTCCGATACCAACATTATCAGCTAAGTTGGTAGCAAATAAATTAGGTGCATTACGAGACCAGAAGTTAGAACCTGGTAACAAAGTAGCAGGATCAACCCATGTACTGTTACCGGTAGCATCAGATCTTAATACAAAATTATTTGCTTCGCCAATTCCTGTTAACTGTAAACCACCAACAGTAAGCAAAGCTTTTGGAACAGCATTGCTGCTGGCAGCTCTTAATGCAAAGCCCGTACCTGCTACATTTATATCTACACCATTAGCCGTACTGGCTCCATTGGTAGAGTTGAATAAACCTGCACGGCCTAAACCATTTGTATTTGACTGTAAATTATTATTGGTAGCCGTGGGATTATTTGAAATAAATAAACCTGCACCATTGGTACCGGTACTTGTGGCTCTTATTGCCCAGCTTGCACCTATACCATTGGTTACTGCCCTTAATGCATCTGCAGTACTTGCCGGATTATTTACTGCAAAGGTACCTGCAGGTCCTGTGCCTGTGCTTATACCTTCTAAGCCTGCACCAGCTCCACTGTTGGTCATGCTGATAAGTGCAGCTGCATCTGCCTGCGTTTTTACAAACGGAACTGTTATTTTTTGAGATGTAACTGCTCCATCAGCAATTTTAACCGTAGTAACCGCACCATCTGCTAATTTGGGAGTAGTAACTGAACCATCTGCTAATTTAGGAGTAGTAACCGAACCATCTGCTAATTTGGGAGTAGTAACCGCACCATCTGCTAATTTGGGGGTAGTAACTGCACCATCAGCTAATTTGGGAGTAGTAACCGCATTATCAGCGATCTTAATGGTAGTAACAGCAGCATCTGCTATTTTACCTGTTGTTACTGCTAAAGGAGCAATTATTGGATTTGGGTAAGTGCTTCCTGCAAGATCTCCGCCGGCAGGTCCTACCGGTGAAGCAGCACCTGCATTTAATGCATAGGGTACACTTACCAGTTGAGTAGAGCCAACATTAAAATAGTTTGTTCCTCCAATAGGATCGATCTCAACTTGTAAAAATTTAGAGCCACTTCCTGTACCAAATGCCGTCCAGTTTATGCCGGCAATTGTACCGGTAGTAGTGATAGCACCCGGGCTACCCACAACCACATTAAATAATCCAAACGCATTGGTTGTAACATTCCTGGTTTCCTGGTAAACTACCGACCCTGTTGGACTTCCGCTTAAAACACTTAGGCGTAACCCAATTGGCTGACTTGGTAATACATTACCTACTGCATTACGTGCCACACCCTGGTAATTCATTAAATTGGGTGATTGTGCAACAGCGAGTAACGTAACAACAAAACCTGTTATCGTTAATAAAATCTTTTTCATGTTTAAATTAGTTTTAGTTTTTACTTGTTTAATGATTCAATTCTCCAATAAAGTCCATTATATCTTAATTACTTTATAGGTACCCTTTTTAGCAACAGATGTACCCGTTGGCTGCAATTGTATATTCAACATAAATGCGCCTGAACCAAATCGGCTAAGATCCCATTTTTCAATGTGGCCATTGCCAAAATAGTCAAACTGTTTAGTTCCCATAAATCTTCCTGATTCATCATAAAGATTCATAATAATTTTTCCTTTCTGTTTACTGAAGAAATCAATTTCAATTACATTTTGAGTAGGATTCGGTAGAATTCTGATCTCATCTCTGTCCCATGTGCCGGTGTTGTTGATTGTGGCCGGGTTATGAGTACCTGGCTGTAAAATACCATTGGTTACAGTAACATTTGGGTCGGTCATGGTATTTATTGCCATCGACTCGCCAAAACTCCACTCAACACGATAGTAGGTAAAAAAATACGTACCACCGGTTGCGTTTAATGTAGCCGGGCTAACACTTTGTGCATAAGAACCGAGAGAGAAAAAAATACCAACTGAACAAAAAAGTAGTCGTACTTTTCTCATAAGCGATGTTTAAGGGTGAAAATTAGTAGTTAATTTATCCTACTAAAATATAATCTATTTCTGGATTATCCAAACCTTAAGGGTGTATTTTAAAAAAAACAGAGTATATGGGCAAGTAATTAAAATCAGTATGTTATAAAAGCATCAGATGACGTTCAGTCATAGCAGAACATCAAGTATTATTTTGTAAAGATCATGCGGTAATCAACTTTTATTTTTCCTTTCGAAATGTCATCCAGCTTGCGTTTTATGAGTTTACGCTTTAAAGGCTTGATATGATCTATAAATAATTTCCCTTCTGTATGATCATATTCATGCAGGATGATCCTTGCAGTAATTCCATTAAAGGTTTTAGTATGTATTTCAAAATTCTCGTCAATAAATTCCAATGTTATTTCTTCGTTACGATATACATCTTCTCTTACCTTAGGTATGCTCAGACATCCTTCGTTGTAAGCCCATTCCTTTCCGTTTAGTTTTACAATATGGGCGTTGATAAAAACACCCTTATACCCGGGATCATCAGGGTATTCTCCCTTTTCATCTTCTTCCTGGTTTTCGAAGATCTGCTCACTGTCAATTACAAATAAGCGGATTGGTACATTGATCTGTGGGGCTGCCAAACCAACACCATTACTGTTGTACATGGTCTCCCACATATCGGCGATCAGCTTATCAAGGCCTGGGTAGTCCTGATCAATGTCATCGCAGACTTTTCTTAGAACGGGAGAACCATATGCTACTATTGGAAGGATCATGCTGCAAATTTAGGTCAATTGCTTTGAAGATATTCCTGCAGGATGATTGTAGCGGCAATTACATCAACATTTTTTTTATCCCTGCGGTCTTTCTTTTTCATCCCCATTTCCAACATGGCATCTTTTGCCATTTTGGAAGAATAGCGTTCATCAACTGTTTTAAGCGGCATTGCAGGAAATTCTTTCTGTATTTTTTTGATGGCAGCTACTACCAGCGGGGTACCATGGGTATCAGATTCGTCCCAGTTTTTGGGCAGGCCGATGATGATCAGTTCCACGGTCTCCTGTGCAAGGTATTTTTTTAACCAGGGGATGAGTTCCCTGGAATCAATGGTCTCCAGGCCGGTTGCAATGATCTGCAACGGGTCAGTTACTGCCAGGCCGGTTCGTTTGCCGCCGTAGTCTATAGAAAGAATTCGTGCCAATAGAAGTCAAAAGTTAAAAGTAAAAAATAAAAAAATTGGTAGCCGGGAATTTTTTATTAAGTCGAGATACATTAATTTAAAAAAAGATCCAGTATTACAAAGATGGCAAAAACAACGGAAGCTATTCCATTGGTTGTAAAAAAAGCCATGTTTACTTTACTAAGGTCGGTGGGTTTTACTATGAGATGCTGGTAAATTAATAAACCACAGAATATAGCTACGCCAATCCAATACCATAACCCAAAATTTCCATAAACACCTGCGCAGATCACACAGGCAGCGGAAAGTAAGTGCAGGAAATTTGAAACCATTAATGCCTTTGATCGACCCAATGCCGCCGGTATAGAATGCAGCTGGTTGTTTTTATCAAATTCTTCATCCTGCAAGGCATAAATAATATCGAAACCGCTTACCCAAAATAAAACCGTGAATGAAAAGAGTATAGGCAATAATGCAAACTGCCCCGTTACTGCCAGGTATGCCCCAATAGGAGCCAGGCTCAAACCTATACCCAGCACCAAATGACATAATGCTGTAAAACGTTTTGTATAACTATAAAATAAAACTACGAACAATGCAATAGGCGATAAATAAAAACAGATTCTATTAATGAAAAAAGTACAAACAATAAACAGAATACAATTTATGATTACAAACAACAGAGCGTTGTTTGATTTGATCATGCCTGCAGGAATCTCCCGAATAGCAGTACGTGGATTTTTTGCATCAAAATTTTTATCGAGCCAGCGATTGAATGCCATGGCAGCTGAGCGGGCGAAGATCATGCAGAATATGACAAGAACAACAGTTATCCAACCAAATTGAAAAAACAATGCTGCCTTTTTTGAGACAGGCAAATTCCAAAATTGGTAGACTTTAACCCAAGGCACACTGCTTAAATCTTTTATTCCTAAAAACAATCCGATCAATGCAAAGGGCATTGCAAAAATAGTGTGGGAGAATTTTACGAGGCTTAGATAGTTTTTTATTTTGCTCACTAAAAATTACGTTCTGTTTTAATATTCAATAATCAATGCCCAATGTACAACCTGCCTGCCGGCAGGCAGGTATTCAATTTTGGAATATCAAGAAATGCGGCTTCTTACAATTTCCCAAAGTACAACACCTGCAGCCGTTGCAATGTTTAAAGAATGTTTCATACCCAATTGCGGGATCTCTATGCAGCCATCACATTGTAAAATGGTTTCCTGCTCAACACCGGTTACTTCGTTGCCAAAAATAACTGCAATTTTTTCATTACTATTAAATTCCACCAGCTGAAGCTGGTGGCTATTCACAGCTTGCTCAATCGCATATATTTTATAACCTGCTTCTT
Source organism: Chitinophagaceae bacterium (assembly GCA_043752205.1). Lineage (GTDB taxonomy): Bacteria > Bacteroidota > Bacteroidia > Chitinophagales > Chitinophagaceae > Ferruginibacter. The sequence continues at coordinate 7,910 of JAYUYX010000207.1, read as the reverse complement.
TTAAAACTTTGATAGCTTCAGTTGCATTGATAAAATGTTTCCACGCTACAGATTCCTCTGCACCTAATGCCGTTTTCTTAATTTCTTTGTGAGGGGGAACGCAGGTGTAACCTGTTATATAAATAGCTTCAAGCAAAAAAGCATCAGCCGTGCGGAACACGCTGCCTACATTATAAGCACTGCGAATGTTTTCCAATACCGCAATAACAGGGGTTTTATCAGAGCGTTTAAATTCCTCTACCGTTTTGCGGTTGAGTTCATCCATTGAAAGTTTTATGTTGGGAATAGACAAGGTATTTTAGGTTTGCCACAACGTATTAAAAGTCAAAAATCAAAATTCAAAAGTAAAAAAAAGCCGGGCAACCAGCAGCACCATGTTTTGATTTTTACTTTTACTTTTGAATTTATTTATATCATTTCTCCCTGCATAATAGTCGTTTTTGCATTAGTTTTTTTTTCGCCAAACTCTTTTGCAGCTTTTATAAAATGCACAAATATAGGTTGTGGATTTTCAACCGTGCTTTTTAACTCGGGATGATATTGTACGCCTATAAAGAAAGGGTGATCTTTTAATTCCACGATCTCAACCAAACCAGTTGCAGGGTTTTTACCACTCGGTATCAGTCCTGATTTTTCAAAATCGTTTATATAATTGTTATTAAACTCCCAGCGATGACGGTGGCGTTCACTTATTTCTGTTGTACCATATATTTTATGTGCAAGACTTCCTTCTGTGATTTCGCAGGGATATGCTCCTAAACGCATGGTGCCGCCCAGGTTCACTATATTTTTCTGCTCTTCCATCAGGTCGATCACAGGATGGGTTGTTGTCTTATCCATTTCTGTTGAATGCGCATCTGCCCAGCCCAACACATTTCTTGCATGCTCAATAACAGCCATCTGCATACCTAAACAAATACCAAAAAATGGCAGCTTGTTTTCACGTGCATGTTTTACGGCAATGATTTTTCCTTCAACCCCACGGTTACCAAAACCAGGTGCCACCAATAAGCCATCAAGGTCTTTCAGTTTATCATGAACGTTCTCATCAGTAATAAATTCACTATGTACATTTACGATCTGCACCTTGCATTCGTTAATGGCACCGGCATGAATAAAAGATTCAAGAATTGATTTATAAGCATCCTGCAGTTCAATATATTTTCCTATTAATCCAATGGTAACTTTGCTCTGTGGGTATTTCAGCTTATCTAAAAATGCACGCCACTTAGTAAGTTCGGGTGCGGCATAACCATTGATCTGTAATTTTTTAAGCACGATCACATCAAGCCCTTCCTGCAACATTTTAAGCGGCACTTCATAAATAGTGCTGGCATCCATTGCCTCAATAACCGCATTTGGTTTTACATTGCAGAACAATGCGATCTTTTTCTTCAGTTCCTCATTAAGCGGATGCTCAGTACGACAAACAATTACGTTGGGATGAACACCTTCCTGGCTAAGCAGGCGTACACTATGTTGTGTGGGTTTTGTTTTTAATTCTTTGGCTGCTTTTAAATAAGGAATAAGTGTAAGGTGTACTACCATACAATCTTCTTCGGGGAGTTCCCATTGTATCTGGCGAACAGCTTCCACAAATGGTAAACTTTCAATATCACCCACAGTACCGCCAATTTCGGTAATTATAATATCATATTTGCCGCCCTTGCCCAACAGCAGCATGCGATTCTTGATCTCATCGGTAATATGTGGAATAACCTGTACGGTTTTACCCAGGTACTCGCCGGCTCTTTCTTTACTGATAACTGTTTGATAAATGCGCCCGGTAGTAACATTATTGGCCTGGGATGTTGGGGTATTTAAAAAACGTTCATAATGGCCAAGGTCAAGATCGGTTTCGGCGCCATCATCAGTAACATAGCATTCTCCATGTTCGTAAGGGTTCATCGTGCCCGGGTCAATGTTAATATAAGGATCAAATTTTTGGATGGTTACTTTTAAACCCCTCGACTGCAGCAGTTTTGCAAGAGAAGCGGCGATGATGCCTTTACCTAATGAGGAAGTAACACCACCGGTTACAAAAATGTACTTAGCCATAAAAAAAAATTTGCCAACGCATCCCTTATTTTTGGGGAAGCCGGTTGCCGTTAATAAATATGACCAGAAAGTTTAGAGATAAATCTTGGAGGTCATGCAAAGATATGCTGAATATTTGGAGGGAGGAAATTTGGGAAGGGTTTATAAAAAAAAACTTTAGTTTTATGATGAAAAAAAATAATAGTACCTGTAAAGCTCTGCTCTGTTATGAGAATAATATCATTCCTGATTCTGGTTCTGTTCACATACTGCCCGACTCTTGCACAAATAGAAGCTAAAACAATTGACTTTAACAACAAACTGGAAATAAATCTTGAAGAAGAAGTTTCTGCACGTTCATTTGGGAACAGTATTCATTCAGTTAATGTAATTGATGTACGGGATGATACAGGGGTGATTGGTTATCATTTTCTCAAAGCAGGTGATGCACGGAGATATATGGTAAAGCCTGGCACCTCCGAAAAAAATAAGAATAATGATATTTGGTCTAAGGTTTATCATTGCTCACCTACTTTAAAGGACGGGTTCACCGAATGGATAAATGAATACCTGCAATGCAGGAATAATCCATCAGTAAAAAACAAATTATTAATTGTAGTAAAGAAGTTCTGGCTTTCGGCTGAAGCAGATAAAATTCGTTATGACAATGATAAAGTAGGACAGGCAATAAATGGTTGAGATGCAGGCGTACTATGCAAAATTGAATTGTTCCTGGAAAAGGACAGTGTCTTTTTTCCGTTATACAGAGTTGATTCAATATTTACTTTTAAAGAAAAATTAAATGATTACGCAGGGATAAAGTTTGTTGACAATGCAAACTTATTTGTTAGAACTGTATTAAAAATATCATTGGAAAGATTAGGTGATATTAACTTTGACGAAATAATTACAAAAAGAAGAAAGTTAGCATTTGACGACATATACTTGGGATATTCAAAAAAGATGGATGTCCCTGTTTTGAAATTTATTGATCTAAAAAAAGGTGTTTATAAGGATTTTAAAGAATTTAAGGCAAATACGCCTTCAATAACTGACTATGAACTAAGGAAGGGAGCCGTGGGTGATATCCTGTATATTAAAGAAGGGATTTCGGAATACCCCACAAGGAATGCCTGGGGATTTTGTGATGGCACTGATATATTTATTAATTCAGGCGACAAGTATTCAAAGTTGGTTCGAAGGGAAAATACTTTTTACTTTTTCGGAATCAAAGGAGTTACGCAAAGAAGTAAACATAATTTTATGCGATCGTCTGGATTAAATTATGCCACTAATACAGGCCCTAAAGAAACCGTATATAAACTGGATCTTAAATATTACCAGATAGATATGGAAACCGGAGAAGTTTATTAATATTTAATAAAAATTATTCTTCGCAAGGTAATTCCTTACATAATCATCAACACCTTTTTCCAGCGAATAAAAATCTTTTGTGTAACCAGCAGCTTTCAGTTTATGCATAGTTGCTTCGGTAAAATATTGGTATTTGTCTCTTATGTCTTCAGGGATATCAATGTATGCAATATCAGGCTGCAGGTCTAAACCGGCAAAGGTTGATCTTACCAGGTCATTAAATGATCTTGCTTCTCCTGTTCCTAAATTGTAAATAGCTGAAGCCGGTTGATTTTCCATCAGCCAGTAGCAAACAGCAATTACATCTTTTACATAGATAAAATCACGCAATTGCTCGCCATCCTCAAAACCATCTTTATGAGAGCGGAACAAATTTACTTTCCCTTTTTCTTTTATCTGGTTGAATGCATGAAAGATTACACTTGCCATTCTCGCTTTGTGATATTCATTGGGGCCGTAAACATTAAAGAATTTTAATCCTGCCCAGAAAGGCGGATGATCTTCCTGGTGAAGCACCCATTTATCGAATTCATTTTTGGAGATGCCGTAAGGATTTAAGGGATGAAGCTGTTCAACTATTTCATGGCTATCATCATAACCCAGTTCACCCTCGCCGTAAGTAGCAGCAGATGAGGCATACAGCAAAGGGATATTATTTATTGTACAGTAGTTCCATATCTTTTGAGAATACTCTACATTTAAATGCTGGTGAACCGAATAATCAAATTCTGTTGTATCCGTCCTGGCGCCCAGATGAAAGACAAAACCTACTTCAGGCTTTTCTCTTTGTACCCAATCAAAAAAAGCTTCACGTTCTATCTTAGTCAAATATTTTTTATGCAGAAGATTTAATTCTTTTTCAGCATCATTAAATTCATCAACCAGAATTAAATTTTCAAATCCCTGCCGGTTTAAATAACTCACCATGCAGCTTCCAATGAAACCTGCAGCGCCTGTTACTAATATGGTGGTATTTCTATTCATGATCTTTATAATGCAGCCAATGCATGTTCACTCTCATGGCCGGCCAGCAAATTGGCAATTGCATTTTCGTATTTCTCTTTCCAATCATTTACATGTCCCCAATCCTGGCCATTGATATTAATATTGCCTGGAGTTACCTTTCCTAAGCTGGTAGCCGGTATTTGCATTTGCTCTATCAAAGCATTAAAATCATTTCTTCTTTCTTTTGAAACTGTTACAACAACTCTACTTTGACTCTCGCCAAACCAATAGGCATCTGCTCTAAGCCCCTCCTTCGGAGGGGTTGGGGAGGCCTCAAACCCAAGGTTGCGGTTAAAACAACTTTCAATCAATGTAATAAACAACCCGCCTTCACTAACATCATGTGCAGAGCTGATTAGTTTTTTACTGATCATTTTATTAATTACTTGTTGTATTTCAAACTCTTCATTCAGGTCAAAATACGGAGCTGGTGAAAATTCCACGCCATGTATCTTATGTACATATTCTGATGAGTTGATATCATTACGTTGTGTGCCCACTAAATAAATTTCATCTTCTTCCTGTTTAAAATACATCGTCATTTTATCATTCACGTTTTCCAGCAAGCCAACCATGCCAATGGTAGGAGTAGGGTACACGGCGCCATCCGGTCCCTGGTTATAAAAACTTACATTGCCGCCTGTTACCGGCGTATCAAATTTTACACAGGCTTCGCCCATGCCTTTTATGACATGTACAAACTGGTAATACACTTCAGAATCGTAAGGGTTACCAAAATTCAGGCAGTTGGTAACACCCAGCGGCTGACCACCACTGCAAACTATATTTCTTGCAGCTTCTGCAACAGCGATCATCGCCCCTTTGTAAGGATCGGCAAAAACATAGCGGCTGTTACAATCCGTTGTTAAGGCCAAAGCTTTGTTTGTTGGTTTTGCTAAAACGATTGCAGCATCACTTGGTGCATTGGTGCTTGCATTACCGGTGCCAACCATACTATCGTACTGAACATATATCCAGCGCTTGCTGGCAATATTTGGTATTTGAATAATTTGCTCAGCAATTGCTTTCAGGTCTTTGGGTTCAGCAATGTTTGAAATATCAAATGCTTTTATTTTTTCAAAATATTTCGGTTCTGTATATGGCCTGTCATAAACGGGAGCGCCGCCGCCAAGCACCAATTCATATGCAGGTAATTCGGCTTCCAGTTTTCCATCAACAAAAAATTGTAAGATACCATCATCTGTTACTTCACCAATTTCGCTGCAGGGCAGGTCCCATTTTTTAAATACATCCAGTACCAATTGTTCCTTTCCTTTTTCAGCAACAAGTAACATGCGTTCCTGGCTTTCGCTCAGCAAAAGTTCCCAGGGCTTCATATCTCTTTGGCGGGTGGGTACTTTATCAAGATCTATACGCATACCTGATTTGCCTTTCGCACTCATTTCAGATGTTGAACAGATGATGCCTGCTGCACCCATATCCTGCATACCTACAACAGCACCTGTTTGTATAACCTCAAGACAAGCTTCCAGTAATTTTTTTTCCTGGAAAGGATCACCAACCTGCACTGCCGGCAGATCTTCGGCGCTATCCGCTGTAATATCTGCCGATGCAAAGCTTGCCCCACCAATACCATCCTTACCGGTTGCGCTGCCTACAAAAAAAACAGGATTGCCTTTTCCTTCAGCAGTAGCAGAAACGGTTTCGCCATTTTTTAAGATACCAACACTCATGGCATTCACTAAAGGGTTGGTATGGTAACATTCTTCAAAATAAACTTCGCCGCCAACCGTGGGTACACCAAAGCAGTTTCCATAATGGCCAATGCCATGTACCACGCCTGCTAATAAATGCTGAGTCTTTGCTTCGGTTAATTTTCCAAAGCGTAAAGAATTTAAAGAAGCGATGGGCCTTGCACCCATGGTAAAAATATCACGGTTAATGCCGCCAACACCTGTTGCCGCACCCTGGAAAGGTTCAATGGCCGAAGGGTGATTATGAGATTCAATTTTAAAAACAACACCATAGCCATCACCAATATCCATCAGGCCTGCATTTTCTTCACCGGCTTTTACCAGCATCTTTTTTCCATCACGGGGCAGAGTTTTGAGCCACTTAATGGAGTTCTTATAACTGCAATGTTCACTCCACATGGCACTGAAAGAACAGAGCTCATTAAAATTAGGCGTGCGGCCCAATTTTTCTTTTATCAATTCAAATTCTTCGGCTGTTAACCTGAGTTGCTCGGCGGTTTTTGCTGTTATTTCCATAAATGTGGATGAGAAAAGCTGATGAGCTGCAAAGGTAGGCAACTGCAGACTTTTATCCTGATGAGCAAAGCAAATATTTTAACTATCTTCCCACACCAAAAAATCTCGGCTTTGAATTACCTGTTATTTGTTGTTTACCTTATCGTTTTATGCTGGTTGCTTTTGCGTATACCATTCATTAAAAATGCAGGCATAAACAATAAAGTGATGCTGGGACTGTTTCTTATCAAAGTCGCAGCCGGTATTGCCATTGGCTGGATCTCCATACATATTTACGGGCCGGGAAATGATTACTGGGATGTAAACGATTATGCCAGGGAAGAATACCAGCTTTTATTAACAGATCCGGGAAGATATTTCAGCAATCTTTTTACTTCGGATTATACCGATGGCTTTTCAGGTGTTTTTAATTCATATAATTCTTACTGGAACGACCTCAGGAATAATATCATCATTAAACTTGTTTCTGTCTTTAATATTTTCAGTCGGGGCGATTATTACATCAATAGTTTGTTCTTCAATTTTATCATTTTCTTTGGGCATGTAATATTGTACAGGCTGTTTAGTAAGGCTTACCCCGGTAAAAATATACTGGTGATCATCGGTTGTTTCCTGTTGCCCTCAACTTTATACTTTTCATCGGGCATTCATAAAGACGGGATGGTATTCTTATTGCTGGCTGTTATTATTTACAGTGTTTACCAGTCGCTATCAAAAAATAGTTTCAATACTAAACGGGTCTTATTGATCATGATAAGCCTGGCTTTATTGTTTCTGATACGCAATTTTGTTTGCCTCGCCCTGGTACCTGCATTGTTTGCCTGGATCTTATCTGCCAAAACAAAATGGCCGGCTTGGGGCATCTTTACAACTGTTTACCTGGTACTGGGTCTCTTTTTCTTCAGTATTGGTTCGGTAACGGATACCATACAGCCCCCTAATATCATTATAAAAAAGCAGGCGGAATATTTAGAGCTCACCGGCGCAAAAACACAAATACCATTAACTCCGCTACAACCCAATTTCAAAAGCTTCATAGCGAATGCCCCGGAGGCATTATCTCATAGTTTATTTCGTCCTTACCCGGGTGAACAGCCCCTGCGTTCAGTTCTGCCATTTAGTTTAGAATTGTTCTTTTACCTGTTCTTAACGCTCATGTTGATATTTTTTAGAAATAGAGAACAGGGGCCTAAAGACAAGCCTTTTCTTTTTTGTATCCTGTTTTTTACAGTTACTGTTTTTTTATTCATTGGCTATATTGTA
>JAYUYX010000206.1:0-21776 GCA_043752205.1 Chitinophagaceae bacterium | reverse complement strand
ACCACACGCTGAAAAATGCGGCTATATTGAAAAACTAACTAAACATGGTGTTGTGTTAAGTGAAGTTGGCAGTAAGGACGCTACTCATATTATGCCGCCATATAAATGGATAGAATTGATGAGGGCCGAGCTTGAAGCAGGTTCTACTTATGTGATCGCAGAGGCAAGGGAAGCCGGTAATGTAGGAATTTACAGAGGCACGGGTGAAGTGAGAGAAGGATTGGTGCAGGAGATCCTCACACAGATCCCTGAAGAAAAGATTATTTGGGAAGCACCGCAAAAAGCGCAGCAGCTTTACTTTTTGGAGCTTATAGGTTGTAATGTAAATCTTGGTAATATTGCACCAAATGAAGTAATTCCGTTAGAAGCAATGCGTATCGGCCTTCGTGGCGATACCTTCCATTTATACCTGAATAAAGAAACTGTGTGATGACAACATACGGCACTATTGGATTTCCTTTAACGCACTCTTTTTCCAAACAATACTTTACAGAAAAAATGGAAAGGGAGGCAATATCAGGTTCTTTTTATTATTCATTTCCGCTAAAAACAATTGCGGAATTCCCCGCTTTCTTAAAAGATAATCCTTCGCTTAAAGGTTTAAGTGTAACCATTCCTTACAAGGAGCAGGTACTTCAATATGTAAATCACTTATCTGCAGAGGTAAAAGAAATTGGCGCAGCAAATTGTATCAGAATCAGGGGTAATGTATTAACTGCTTTTAATACTGATATTATTGGGTTTAAAGAATCTTTTAAAAAAAAACTGAAACCTCATCATAAAAAAGCTTTGGTATTAGGAACGGGAGGGGCATCTAAGGCAGTTCAATATGTTTTAAAAAAAATGGACATTGAATTTTTAGTTGTATCAAGAAATGAAAACCCTGGAGCAAATTTTATTCAATACAACCAGGTAACAAACAACATCATAAAGGAATACAATATTATAATTAACTCCACTCCAGTTGGGATGTACCCGGGCGAAGAATTATGTCCGGATATACCTTATTCAGCCCTAACTAATGATAATTATTTATTTGACCTGATATATAACCCAGCCAAAACCCTATTCTTACAAAAAGGAGAGGAGCAGGGTGCAATTATAGAAAATGGTTTCGAAATGCTCATTATTCAAGCGGAAGCCAATTGGAAGATATGGAACGAAGAATTAATTGTTTAATCCGCTAAAATGATTTTTAATTTTTCAGGAATTTGTGCAACTTTCTTCATTTCATAATCATAACAAACCATTCCTGTTTTTGCATTAGCCAGTAAAATTATTTCATTACCTCTTTTTGCAAAAAGTTGGTAATACAATTCAAAACCAACCCGGGATATTTCGCCGGTGCCCAACTTTACTTCCACCACATCACCATAAAATGCTTCATTTTTAAATTCAAATACAAGATCACTCATGATGAGCCCAATGCCTTCAATTTTCAATTCTGTGTAATTAAATTTTTTAAGCCATTGCATCCGGGCTTCATGAATAATACTTACAAAAGCATCATTACCTACATGGTTGCCATAATTGATATCAGCAATGCGGATGGGAATGTGAAATGATGCCATTACACGTTCCGGCATTTCAATTTTAATTCTTGCCATTTTTGTTATTCAGGAATTCTATCAATTTCTCCATTGCTTTTTTGCGGTGACTGAATTTATTTTTTTCTGTAATATCCATTTCAGCAAACGTTTTATCACTGCCATCAGGTACAAAAACAGGGTCGTAGCCAAAGCCATTGTTCCCTTTTTTAATGCTGATTATTTTGCCGGCGCAGATACCTTCAAAATAATATTCTTTTTCATCAAGTATCAATGAGATCACTGTTCTGAAACGGGCAGTTTTATTTTTTTTCGCATTAAGATTTTTTAACAGCTTTTCGATATTATCCTCAAAATTCCTTCCTTCCCCGGCATACCTGGCACTCTTCACTCCTGGCTTGCCATTTAGTGCATCTACTTCAAGGCCTGTGTCTTCACTAAAACAATTTTTATGTGTGATATCAAAAATGGTTTTTGATTTTTCTGATGCATTCGCTTCAAGTGTATCGTGCGGCTCTGGTATGTCAATGTCAATTCCTGCTTCTTTTAAAGTGAGGATTTCAAAACTTTTGCCCAGTACCGATCTTACTTCGTCAACTTTGTTCTGGTTATTTGTAGCAAATATGATTGGGTTCATTTATTAAATAAAATTTTACAACGAAAATATCTTCTTTAAGCAATTCCACAACTTCAGTTTTTCTTCTTTATCAGCCTGTAGTTTACTCAAGGCTACTGAAGAAAGATATACCTGTTTATTGAATTGCTGGATCTGATAATGAGGAAATTGTAAAGGTAGTTCCAGGTAGGCCACATCCACGCCAAATAAAAAAATATTTTCGGCCTGTAACTGTTCTGTAATGGAAGTATAATTAAGTGCTTTATTTTTTGAAACATTTATTAAGGCAATATCAGCCATACTTAACCGGCAAGCTGTTAATATCCCTAATAAAAAATTAAGTTCATCATCTGGTAAATAAAGAGCTTCTTCTGTATTAACCAATAATATCACTTTCTTTAAATTGTTGCCTAAGAAAATGATTTCACCACCTTGTATGTTATTTACTGTTGATTTGTTCGCATTAAGGTCATATAAGGATTTACTATACAATGCCTGAACCACTGCTGCCGGAAGTTGAATATTATCTAAACTCATTAAAAGTAAATTTAAAACTCTTGCTTTTTTCGTTTCTTTGCCGTAAAATTAACGAATATGATTGCAGCTGAAAATATTAATATTACCAAAGCAGAGCATAGTAAACTTAAAGATATAAACCTAGAGAATATACCATTTGGAAAATACTTTACTGACCATATGCTTGAAGTGGATTATGAAGACGGAGAATGGAAGAACGCCGAAATAAAACCTTATCAACCCTTATTATTAGATCCCTCCCTGGCCGCCATACATTATGGCCAATCTATTTTTGAAGGCATAAAGGCATATAAAAATGCAGCTGGAGAAGCTTTTATTTTTCGACCGCAAGACAACTACAAACGATTTAATATATCTGCCGAAAGAATGCAGATGCCCCAGGTGCCTGAAGAAATTTTTATGGAGGGTATGCGTATGTTAATAGAACTGGATAAAAACTGGATACCAAAGCAGGAAGACCATTCTTTATACATTCGTCCCTTCATGTTCAGCAGCGATCATATGATCGGCGTAAGGCCCAGTGAGAATTATAAGTTTATGATCATATTAAGCCCTACAGGGCCATATTACAATATGCCCATGCGTATTTATGTAGAAGAGCATTATGTAAGAGCTGTACCTGGTGGGGTTGGTTATGCGAAAGCTGCGGGAAATTACGGAGCTGCCATGTATGCAACGGCACAGGCAAAAAAGAAAGGCTACGACCAGGTATTATGGACCGATGCTTACGAACATAAATATGTACAGGAATGCGGTACCATGAACGTGTTTTTTATCATTGGCAATAAAGCTATTACACCTGAACTGGAAGCTGGAACCATTTTAGCAGGGGTTACCCGTGACAGCGTAATTACAGTACTAAAGGACATGGGGCTGGAAGTTGAGGAAAGGCTATTGCATATCGACGAAATCATCAATGCACATAAATCGGGCGAATTACACGAGGTTTTTGGAACAGGAACAGCAGCCACTATTTCTTTGATAAAAGAATTGCGCTATAAAGATTATGTGATGGAATTTAACGTAGATAGCTGGAAAACAGCACCAGCGGTCAAAAATCAATTAAATGCCATTCGGTATGGAAAAGTGTCCGATACGCATGGCTGGATGCAGAAAATATAAGAAAAAAACAAGATTATCAATAAAAACCGCCTGCAAAAGCAGTTTTTTTAATGAATACAAATAAAGTTTGATTTTTTTTACTTTTAAGTTTTTAAAATCAAATCATAAATCCTACCTTTGCCGTCCGAAAATTAAAAGTACATAATGCCTACAATACAGCAATTAGTAAGAAAAGGAAGAGAAGTAATTAAAGCGAAAAGCAAATCAAGGGCTTTGGACAGTTGTCCGCAGCGCCGTGGTGTATGTACAAGAGTATATACAACTACGCCTAAAAAGCCAAACTCTGCATTACGTAAGGTTGCTAAAGTACGTTTAACTAATAAAATTGAGGTTATTGCCTATATCCCAGGTGAAGGGCACAATTTACAGGAGCACTCTATCGTATTGATACGTGGAGGAAGGGTAAAAGATCTGCCAGGTGTACGTTATCATATTGTACGGGGTAGTTTAGATACTGCCGGTGTAAAGGACCGCAAACAAAGCCGTAGCAAGTACGGTACTAAAAGAGCAAAAAAATAATTTAAAAAAGGCCTGACCTTATGGTTGGATCAAAATAAATAACAATGAGGAAGACACAACCTAAAAAAATACCATTAGCACCAGATCCGAAGTTTAACGACAAACTGGTTACCCGTTTTGTAAATAACCTCATGTGGGCTGGTAAAAAAAGTGGTGCATATATTATATTTTATGATGCTTTAGATAAAGTTGCCAAGCAAACTGGTGAAGATGGATACGAGGTTTGGAAAAAAGCTCTGGCTAATATTACTCCAGGGGTTGAAGTTCGTAGCCGTCGTATTGGTGGTGCTACTTTCCAGATCCCAGCCGAGGTTCGTACTGACAGGAAGGTTTCTTTAAGCATTAAATGGATGATAAAATACAGCCGTGACCGAAATGGCCGCAGCATGGCTGATAAATTAGCTAACGAGATAGTTGCTGCCAGTAAAGGTGAAGGCGCTTCATTCAAAAAGAAAGAAGACACTCACCGTATGGCTGAAGCTAACAAGGCTTTTGCTCATTTCAGAATCTAAGTTTTATTCTTTACGATATTCAAAGCCATTCGCTAACCAGCGAGTGGCTTTTTTGTACTCATTGCTGTTTGTAATATAAAAAAATGAACGTACCTTTGCGCCGCTAAAAGGTGGGCAGCGTTTGGATGGAGCCTTATTTATTTAGCATATCATGAGAGTTTAATCAGTCATATTAATCCCGGTTCGCTTGCAGCGTTCTTAATTACAGGGGTATGCTTTTAACTAAAGCAAAAAAGATCAGCAAAGAACATTAGTACAAGCGTGATTAATTTTCACTTTTTATTAAAAAGCAAAAATTAACAAACAGCCGTTGCCAATGAAGCTTAATCGAAATTCAAAAGCCGGGCTCACAAAAAATTAAAAATTAAAAATTCAAAATAGAAAACAATGGGAGATTTACGTTATCAACGAAACTTTGGAATTGCCGCTCATATTGATGCCGGTAAAACCACTACCACCGAGCGTATATTATATTATACCGGTGTTAATCATAAAATTGGTGAGGTGCATGATGGCGCTGCAACCATGGACTGGATGGCACAGGAACAGGAAAGAGGTATCACTATTACCAGTGCTGCTACTACCTGCTTTTGGAACTTCCCGATGGCTAATGGTAAAAAATTACCAGAAACCCACCAATACAAATTCAACATTATTGATACTCCGGGTCACGTGGATTTTACTGTGGAAGTAGAGCGTAGCCTTCGTGTACTTGATGGTTTACTGGCTTTGTTTTGTGCCGTATCTGGTGTAGAACCACAGTCTGAAACCGTTTGGCGCCAGGCAAACCGTTATAAAGTACCACGTATTGGTTTTGTAAACAAAATGGACCGCAGTGGTGCCGATTTCTTAAATGTGGTAAAACAAATTAAAGAAATGTTGGGCGCTAAAGCTGTGCCTTTGCAATTACCAATTGGTGCCGAAGATAATTTTAAAGGTGTGGTAGATCTGATCACTATGAAAGGAATTGTATGGGATGAAGCAGGACAGGGTATGACTTTTGATGAAGTGCCCATTCCGGAAGATATGATTGAAGAAGTAAACGAATGGAGGCAGCATTTAATTGAAGCCGTTGCTGATTACGATGATAAATTATTGGAGAAATTCTTTGATGATCCTAATACAATCTCTGAAGATGAAATTCATGAAGCTATCCGTAAGGCCACGATTGATATTTCTATCATCCCGATGATGTGTGGTTCATCTTTCAAAAACAAAGGTGTACAAACTGCATTGGATGCTATTGTACGTTATTTACCGGGTCCAATGGATATTGAAGCGGTTAAAGGAACAAATCCTGATACTGGCGAAGAATTGTTACGTCATTGCGATCCTAAAGAACCATTCAGTGCTTTAGCATTTAAGATTATGACAGATCCTTTTGTGGGTCGTCTGGCTTTTTTCCGGGCTTATAGTGGTCGTTTAGATTCTGGTAGTTATGTTTTAAATACCCGTACCGGTAAAAAAGAGCGTATCAGCCGTATTATGCAGATGCATGCCAACAAACAAAACCCGGTTGATTTTATTGAAGCTGGTGATATTGGTGCTGCTGTAGGTTTTAAGGATATTAAAACCGGAGATACACTTTGTAACGAAGACAATCCGATCGTGTTGGAAGCAATGACTTTCCCAGAACCGGTAATCAGTGTTGCGGTTGAACCGAAAACACAGGCCGACGTTGATAAAATGGGTATGGCCATTGCCAAACTGGTAGAGGAAGATCCTACATTACGTGTTAAGACTGACGAAGAAACCGGCCAGACCATTTTAAGTGGTATGGGTGAGTTGCATTTGGAAATTATCGTTGATCGTATGCGTCGTGAGTTTAAAGTTGAAATTAACCAGGGTGCTCCACAGGTGGCTTATAAAGAAGCTTTCCATAATTCAATTGAGCATCGTGAAACCTTGAAGAAGCAAACCGGTGGTCGTGGTAAATTTGCCGATATCATTTTTGAGATCGGACCCGCTGACGAAGAGTTTTTAAAAGATAAAGAGATCAACAAAGGAAGCAATTTCCAGTTTGTGAATGGTTTGTTTGGTGGTAGTATTCCAAAAGAATTTGTACCTGCCATTCAAAAAGGTTTTGAAACTGCGATGACAACAGGTGTATTGGCAGGTTACCCAATGGAGAGTATGAAAGTGCGAGTGTTTGATGGTAGTTTTCACCAGGTAGATAGTGATGCAATGAGTTTTGAACTTTGTGCAAAACAAGGATACCGTGAGGCTGGCCGTAAAGCAAAACCTGTTTTACTGGAGCCGATCATGAAGGTTGAAGTATTAACTCCTGATCAGTACATGGGTGACGTAACAGGTGACCTGAACCGTCGTCGTGGTATGCTGGAAGGTATGGATAGCAAACATGGTGTACAGGTTATTAAAGCCAAGGTGCCATTGAGCGAAATGTTTGGTTATGTTACACAACTGCGTTCATTATCAAGCGGCCGTGCCACTTCAACCATGGAGTTTAGCCATTACTCTCCTGCACCAAATAACATTGCAGAAGAAGTGATAGCTAAGCAAAAAGGTAAAGTGAAGATAGGAGAAGAGTAAAAAATCCCCTCCGCACCCTAAAAGGGGAACTGATTAAAGCGGAGATGGAAACGGATATTTTAAGTGAAGCCCCATTCTGAAAAGAATGGGGCTTTTGCATTACTTTAACCAGTTTTCGGGGAACCATATCCATTATTTACTATAATTTTGGATTTAAATCATATCCTCATTAAAAACATATATATGCAAAAGCTACTCCCCCTATTTCTTCTTTTTATTTCTGTTTCTACTTTTGCCCAGCGCAATAAATCTGATGGAGAACAAGAAAATTTCTTTCGTTTTGGTGCAAAGGGTGGAGTAAACATCAATAAGATGAGCGGCCAATCCTACAAAGATGGCTTCAATTATAATTTCCAGGCCGGTGTGTTTATGCAATTTAATTTTAGCAACCGCTTTGGTTTGCAGCCCGAAGTGAATTTTGTACAAACCTCATCAGAATTCAGTAATGATCCCAATGATATTTATTATGATCTTTTTTTAGGCGGTAGCCAGAAAAAATCAAAATTGAATTACCTGGAAGTACCGGTGCTGCTTAATGTAAATTTGGGATCAAGTAAAAGAGTAAAACTGCAGGTAGGACCCAGCTATGGTGGCCTGCTGAAACAAACAACAGACAGCCTGAAGAACAATGGCAATCTTTATAAGAATGCGGAATGGGCAGCCATCGGAGGCATATTTATTCAATTGCCATTAGTGAATTTAGGCGCCAGGTATAAAATGGGCTTAACAGATATTAATGCAGTTAATAATTTACAGACCTGGAAAAGCCAGTCTATACAGGTTTTTGTAGGAGTTACTTTTTAATAATGCCAGATTCTGGATACTTGGTAAACACATCCGCACTTTCAGCATCCAGTATTAACTATCCAGAATCCTTTTTGTTCCCTTGCATTTTTAAATTCTGATTTGTATTTTGTTTGCATTAATCACCCACTATGCAAAACATACGATTAGAAGATCTGCTGCTAATAGATATTGAAACAGTATCTGAACATCCATCCTTTAATGAACTCAATGAAAAATGGCAGGGGCTATGGACAGAAAAAGTACATCGTTCTTTACCGGAAGATACTACTGCGGCTGAATTTTACCCACGGCGTGCAGGGGTGATGGCCGAATTCGCTAAGGTGATATGCATAAGTGTTGGCTATTTTAAAAAAGAGGGTACATGTCCGCAACTGCGGATAAAATCTTTTTACGGACATGATGAAAAATTGCTTTTGCAGGATTTTATTTTAGCGCTCGAAAAAAAAGAATCAATAAGTAAAAAATGGAATTTTACAGGCCATAATATTAAAGAATTTGATATTCCCTTTATCTGCCGAAGGCTGTTGATCAATGGCATTTCCGTCCCAAATTTTCTAGATTTTCAGAATATGAAACCATGGGAAACAAATATGATAGATACTTTCCAATATTGGCGCTTTGGTGATTACAAACATTATACTTCCCTTAATTTACTTGCTGCTGCATTAAATGTACCTTCTCCTAAAGATGATATTGATGGCAGTATGGTTGGAGAAGTATATTGGTCGTCCGCAGCAGCAGAGAAAGAAACAAGCCTGCAACGCATTGTTACGTATTGCCAGAAGGATGTTATAACAACGGGTAATATTGTTTTGCGATTTAAGAATTTACCGCTGCTTACCGAGGACCAGGTAGAAATTGTACAATAGCTTTTATAAAATTAGTATCAATTAACCCTTTTCAACATCATAACATACACGGGAAAGTGATCACTGTAACCATAATTATACGTCATTCCATCCCAGGTTCTTTTACCATAGCCCTTAAACTTGCCAGTAGGTTGTACTAAAAATTCTTTATTATAAATTACCGCCCTGTTAAAATGGTAGCCTTGTTGCTGTTTGTCCATCCATGCTTTAGATATAATAACCTGGTCAAATAATCCCCATGCATCCTGGTAAGCTAATGTTCCTATTCCTTTCTTATAAAAATCAACCCAGGGATTGAATAACCCTTTATCCTGTATATTATTTATCCGTCCTGTGGCTCCAAGTACTTTTGTTACACTGGGGCTTGTAGGATCATCATTCAGATCGCCCATCAGCACAATTTTTGATTGTGCATTTACCGCCATCAGGGAATCTATGATTGTTTTGGCAACCTGTGCAGCAGCAGCCCTGGCTGGCTTAGAACGTTCTTCACCACCTAATCTCGATGGCCAATGGTTTACAAAAACATGTATCGTATCTCCATCCATTAAACCTTTTACGTATAAAATATCACGGGTAAAATATGATTCTTTTGAACCCCCGGGCAACTGTACAAAAAGAGGAGCACTATATAGCGGCTTAAAATATTTTGGATTATACAGCATGGCTACATCCACACCCCTGGCATCAGGCGAATCGTAATGTACAAATTTTAGATTCCTGTTTTTAATATTGGGATGTTTAACAAGGATATCCAAAACAGTATCATTCTCCACTTCTGCAACACCTAAAATGGCCAATCCATCGGGATTGATCTCTGTTCCCATTTTAGCAATAACAGTAGACAGTCTTCCAACTTTATCTAAAAAAATGCGGGTATTATAATGCCGTTCGCCATCTGGCAAAAATTCTTCATCATTTACTTTTGGGTTATTAACCGTATCATAAAAATTCTCAAGGTTATAAAAGCCAATCAAAGAAACCCTGAAGTTTTCTTTTTGGGCACAAGCAGTTGAAATTGATACAATTATAAAAGTAAAAATAATAAGGACTTTGTTCATACTCTTTATTAAATGAAAGACAAAGATATTTAACGGATTTAGATTGCAAGTATTTCAATATGAATAATATGTTATACTGGATTTTTTATATAGAAAACTCCATGAATAGCCTACATTTGCTCACTTTTTTAACTAATTACTTATGATGATAAAAATTAAACATTGCCTGCTAGTTGCTTTGCTTTCGGGGTGTTTTTTGCCGACAGCTTTTTCACAGGCTCAAAAAATTACTGATACACTCCCTGCAAAAGACTCTTCTCTGGTTGAAACACTAAGAGAAAACCTGCAGGATAATATCCCCGTTATATCTTTAGATGAAAGTGATGGACAGGATGGAAGTGCCCAAAATATTTCATCTCAGCTTGGGGCAGGAAGAGATCCTTTTTTAAATGCTGCTACTTTTAAATTTGGTGCAGTACGTTTCCGCATTCGTGGGTATGATGCTGACCAGTTTAATACATACATTAACGGAGCACCCATGGAAAACCTGGATAACGGGTTTACACCATACGGCCAATGGGGTGGTTTAAATGATGTATTACGTAACCGGGAATCAACTTCAGGATTAAGATCAACAACATTTGGTTTTGGCGATTTGGGTGGGCTAACCAATTTTGATACCCGTGCTTCCAAGCAACGTAAACAAACCAGTATCAACTATGCTGCCTCTAACCGCAATTACAATAACCGTATCATGCTTACACATTCAACCGGACTCAACAGTAAGGGATGGGCGTTTTCTTTTTCAGGCTCACGCCGCTGGGCCGATGAAGGATATAGTGATGGAACTTATTATAACGGCTGGTCGTTTTTTGCGGGTGTTGATAAGCGCTTTAACGACAGGCATCTTTTATCATTTGTTGCTTTTGGCACTCCCACTGAAAATGGCCGCCAGGGTTCATCTGTAACCGAAATGGTTAAGCTGGCCAACGACAATTATTACAATCCTTCCTGGGGTTATCAAAATGGTAAGAAACGAAATTCAAGTGTTGCCAAATCTTTTCAGCCCATTGGTATTTTAACACACGATTGGAAAGTATCTGATAAAACAACCCTGTTAACTGCTGCTGCCATTACTGTTGGCAAAAGAAGTACAACCGGTTTGGATTGGTACAACGCTGCAGACCCAAGGCCGGATTATTACCGGTACCTGCCAAGCTACCAGCTTGACCCTGTTTACGCAGAACAGGTAAGACAGGAACTGATGGGTGATGTAAACAAACGCCAGATAAATTGGGATGCCTTATACCAAACAAATTACGCTGCCAATGATGTGGTACATAATGCAAACGGTATCCAGGGCAATGATGTAAGAGGACGAAGGTCACGTTACATTATTGAAGATAGAATTATCAATACTACTAAATACAATTTCAATTCTACTTTAAATACTTCTGTTTCAGAGAACATCATTTTTACTGCCGGTGTTACTTACCAGTCTCAAAAAAACCATTATTACAAAGAAGTAGATGATTTACTTGGTGGCGAATTTTATGTAGATGTGAACCAGTTTGGTGAAAGAGATTTTCCTACAAACCCGGGTGCCGGCCAAAATGATTTAAATAATCCAAACCGTATTCTGGGTGTTGGCGATAAATTTGGTTATAATTACGATTTGAATATAAAAAAAGGATCGGTATGGTTGCAGGGTGTTTTTAAATTTCGCAAGATTGATATTTTTGTTGCTACCGAACATTCATACACCAGTTTCTTTCGTTATGGAAATGTAAAAAGCGGTTTATTTGCCAATAATTCTTACGGAAAATCTGAGACACAAAACTTTTACAATTCAGGAATTAAGGGTGGCTTAACTTATAAAATTGACGGACGTAATTATATTTTCGCCAATGGTTCTTACGGATCCAGAGCACCGTTTTTTGAAAATGCTTTTATTGCACCACGTACAAGAGATTTTGTACAGGAAAATTTAAAATCAGAAGAAATACTAAGTACCGAAGTTGGTTATGTAATGAATGCACCTAAATTAAAAATAAGGGCTACCGGTTACTACAGTCAATTTAAAAACGGGTTAGACGTACTTACATTTTATAATGATGAGTACCGCAATTTTGTAAACTATGCCATCAGCAATATTGGTAAAATTCATACAGGATTGGAGTTTGGTGTAGAAGCTAAAGTTTACCAGGGTTTAAGTGTAAATGCCGCAGCAGCTATTGGTCAATACACCTACAATACCCGCCAGAAAGCCACGGTTACTGCTGATAACAGTGCAGCTACTTTAGATGAAAATGTTACGGTTTTTTCAAAAGATTTTTATGTGCCCACGCCGCAACAGGCTTACACTATTGGGTTGGATTACCGTTCTCCAAAATTCTGGTTCGTTAATGTAAACTTCAATTACTTTGATAAGATGTACCTGAATTATAATCCCGTTCGCCGTACTGCATCTGCTGTTAGTGGCGTGCCGGAGGGTTCGGCACAATGGCACCAGATATTAGATCAGACGCAACTGGAGGACCAATATACTTTAGATGCATTTGCAGGATACTCCTGGTTGATGAACAGGAAATTTAACCAGTTAAAGAAAAGAACTTTCTTAGTATTTAATGTGGGTGTAAATAATATTCTTAACAACACAAACATAGTATCGGGCGGTTTTGAGCAATTGCGTTATGATTTTGCAGAAAAAAATACCAATAAATTTCCTGACAGACGTTTTTACGCTTACGGTATTAATTTCTTTGCCAGCGTTGGTATCCGGTTCTAATACATAAACAAGTAATAAACTTTTTAAAAAATAAATTATGAACAAGATGTTTAAATTAATGACAGCGATAATGATGGTTTTAACAACCATTAGTTTCAGTGCCTGTAAAAAATCATTTGATAATCCTCCCGGCCCCTCTGATCCGCCAATTGTAGCCAATACATCTATCAAAGCTTTAAAAGCTATGCATACTTCTGCAGGTGCTTATGATGTAATTACTACTGATATCATCATCTCAGGAATTGTTGTTGCAGATGATAAAAGCGGCAATTTTTATAAACAATTATTTATACAGGATGCAACAGGTGGTTTGCAAATTATGCTTGATGCAAATAGTTTGTATGGAACTTACCCTGTAGGCCGCAGAATATTTATTAAATGTAACGGACTTACCATCAGTGATTATAATAGAACAATGATGTTAGGTGTTAAAGCAATCGTTTCCGGAAGCCCTTCATTGGAAGGTATTCCCGCAAACCTCATCAGCAAATATGTGGTAGGAGGATCTTTAAATAATCCTGTAGTACCCATTAAAGTTGATATAGCAACATTAACAACCAATATGCAGGATCCTTATATCGGTTCTTTAATAGAATTAGATGATTATGAGTTTATGCTATCAAATCTGAACAAGACCTATGCTGATACTTCTGCTTATAAATCTACTACCAATGACAGTATCAGAAACTGTACAAGTCCGGGCATACCCCTAATAGTTCGTACCAGTGCCTATGCAAATTTTGCTGGCCAAAGGGTTGCACAAGGCCACGGGAGCATCGTTGCTATATATACTGTGTTTGGTAATACCAAGCAATTAATAATAAGGGATACCAGTGATGTTAGGTTTTATGCTCCTTACGGATGCCCTTTAGCTCCAGGCACACTTTTATTTGAAGATTTTGAAATCTATTCTGCAGGTACAGCATTCCCTTATCCTTTTGTTACTATACCCGGATGGACCAATGCAGCTCAGGCTGGCGGTGAATTGTGGACATCAAGAATTTTCAGTGGTAATAAATTTGCTTACATGAGTGGATTTTCATCAGGGCAAAGTACAGTAACCACCTGGCTTGTAACTAAAGGAGTAGCATTAACGGGTACCACCAAAACTCTATCTTTTAAAACTATACAGGCATTTATTTTAACTTCTTTTCCGGGTGGAACACCTGTGCAATCAGATCTGAAAGTGTTGATATCTACAAACTACACCGGTACAGGTAATCCCTGGTCTGCAGGCGTAGTGTGGAATGACCTTACTTTGCAGGCAACACTTTCCCCGGGAAGTAATACATCTGCATTTCCTTCTGGTTTTACAAATTCAGGCAATATCAACCTGAATGCTTACAGCGGAACTATTTACATTGCTTTCAGGTATGAAGGTGCAGATCCTGCAGGTACGGCCAGTGATAAAACATCGGCATGGGAAGTAGATGATGTAAGAATAATGGGCTTGTAGACTTTACAAATAAAAACATGTTGTAAGAGCCATATCTTTTCAGGGTATGGTTCTTATCAATTTAAATAAACAGGATTTTATAAATCCAGGGATAAATTTTCTTTATGAAAAAAATATTTACAATATTATTGATACTTGTATCAATAATATCATTTTCTCAATCAACTACCCTTGTAATAAGCCAGGTGTATGGTGGTGGTGGAAATGCAGGTGCCCCATATAATGCAGATTTTTTAGAACTGCATAATATTTCAGGCACAGCACAAAGTACCAGCGGACTTTCTGTTCAGTATGCATCTTCTGGCAATACCGGGACCTGGACAGGTGTATTTGCACTACCAGCCGCATCTATACCGGCAGGAGGATACTATCTTATCCGGATGAGTACAATCGGTGCAGTAGGAGCAGCACTACCCACACCTGACGCAGCACCATCTGCAGGTAATGAAATTGCGATGTCGGCCACTAATGGAAGGGTTGCATTGGTAACCGGTATTACTGCTTTATCCGGTTGCCCCACTGCAAATGTGGTAGACCTGGTAGGTTTTGGATCTTCCATTTGTTTTGAAGGAACAGCAACAGCAGTATTGAGCAATACCACAGCTGCAATACGTAATACCAATGGATGTACCGAAACCAATAATAACAGTACAGATTTTACGGTAGCAGCTCCTGCACCACGTAACAGTGCTTCAACAGCGGTTATCTGCGGCGCAGCTTCACCAACATTAACAGCTACAGCGCTTACCGCTTTTGGTAACGTATGTATCAATACAACTGCCGGTCCTAATTCTTTTACCATAACAGGCAGCACCCTTACAACCGCTAACGTTACTGTGGGTGCATTGGCAGGATTTACTTATTCTACCACTGCTGGCGGAACATACAGCACTTCATTAAGTTTAACACAGGCGGGAGGTCCATATTCTCAAGCGATATTTGTACGGTTTACACCAACAGCGGTTCAATCTTACAATGGAAATATAACTGTAGGTGGTGGCGGTGCAACTTCCATAAATGTTGCAGCAACTGGTGCAGGTGTTAATACAATTGCATCGGTAACAACAGGTGCAGCAAGTGCCATTACGCAAACTGCGGCCACACTTGCAGGTAGTATTACTGCAAATGGTTGCTCGGTAATAACAACTTATGGTGTTGAGTACAGTTTAATAAATGGTTTTCCAAACGGTACAGGTACAGCTGTTCTTTCAACTAATTTAGCTGGAGGTAATTTTTCTTCTAATGTTACAGGATTAACAGCAGGTACAACTTACTATTATCATGCTTATGCAACTAATGGCGGTGGTACAGCTTATGGAGCACAACAATCCTTTACTACCATAGCATTGACCCCGGTTATAACTGTAACGCCGCTTGCGGCATTCGGAAATGTTTGTATAAATACAACTGCAGGTCCAAATTCATTTACAATCAACGGTACAAATCTTACGGCAATTAATATAACTGTTGGACCTTTAGCCGGATTTACTTTTGCAACAACTTCAGGTGGCACCTATACTGCTTCATTAGTTTTAACTCAGCCGGGCGGAACTTATTCGCAACAGGTATTTGTAAATTTCAGTCCCGTTTTGGTTCAATCCTACAATGGAAATATTCCTGTTACAGGTGGTGGCGCTCCTCCAACGAGTGTAGCCGCTTCAGGTGCCGGTGTAAATACAGCCCCATCTGTTACAAGTGGTGCGGCAAGTGCTATCACACAAACTTCAGCAACCGTAGCCGGAACAATTCCATCAATTGGTTGCTCGGCAATAACAGCTTATGGCATCGAGTACAGTACTATAAATGGTTTTCCTAATGGAGCTGGTACAGCCGTTGCTTCAACAAATTTAAGTGGTGTAAATTTTTCTTCTAATCTGGTGGCATTAACTACAGGCACTACTTATTATTATCATGCTTATGCTACCAATGCAGGTGGTACAGCCTATGGAACCCAAGGATCATTTACCACTGCAGCCCCTGTGTTAACGGCAACACCGCTTACTGCATTTGGTGCAGTTTGTATCAATGCTACGGCAGGCCCAAATTCATTTGTAATAAACAGTAATGCAGTTACTGCTGCCAATATAAATGTTGGCCCGTTAAATGGTTATACATTCTCTACAACAGCAGCAGGTACTTATACTGCAAGTTTAAGCTTAACGCACCCGGCAGGGGCTTACACACAAACTATTTATGTGAAATTCAGCCCAACTGCAGTTCAATTATATAACGGTAATATACCTGTTAGTGGTGGTGGCGCTGCTACAATAAATGTAACAGCAAGTGGCAGTGGTGTAAATTCGGTTGCCACATTGGTTAATGGTAATGCTACAGTACTTAGTCCAACTTCGGTAACACTTGAAGGCAGCATCAGCAGCATTGGCTGCAGCCCAATTACTATTACCTATGGGTTTGAGTACAGCGGTATCAGTGGCCTGGCGAATGGCATGGGTACCAAAGTGCCTGCGGCGAATTTAAACAGCGGCAATTTTTCTGCTACATTAAATGGGCTGGTACCAGGGGGTACATATTATTACAAGGCTTATGCAGTTAACAACGGCGGTATTGCTTATAGTGCGGAACGTTCATTTACGATGAGCAATATACCCGGCGGATTTGTGATTTACAATAACCCGATACAGCGTGGTTCTACTATGCATTATAGCTACAAAGGAATTAAGCCTGGCCATTACGAGATACAGATATTTAACAGCAACGGGCAGTTGGTTTTTCAGCGTGAACTGATTACCCCCGTTAATTTTATTGATGACAATTTTGTTGTTCCGGGTAAATTGGGAAGCGGTGTTTACAGTTTACATATTGTAAGCCCTGATTTTAGGGAAAAGAAAATATTTATGATCAGGTAGGAATTAAAAGTATAAAATTTGATGGAGGCTTCCTTTGGGGAGCCTTTTTTTTGTGCAGGAAATAAGAGGTTTAGGCGGGCGGGCAATTTTTTCGGCAGCTTTTAAAATGGATGACTACAGGATAGTACCAGAGGAGTTTTTGAATATGGTTAAAGATGATTAGAAAATTATAGTTATTTGCGGTGCATTGGTATTATTGAAGACTAACTGAGATATTATCAGGTGAGAGGTTGCTGATGAGATCGGTGCATTTGATATTTAAAACCTGGGCAATTAACAGGAGTTTGGTTAAGGAAGGATCAGTAACACCTTTTTCGATATTGCGATAAGCTTCGGGTGAGAGTGATACCAGCGAAGCAATTTCTTTAGTTGTTTTGTTTTTTAATACCCTGTGATGGTAAATTCTTTCACCTAATATGATTAAGGTTGGTTTGAATTCTTTATGAGATTTCATAAGGGGTAGTTACGGTTAAAGATGCTCTAAGTTAAACTTTGATTTTCAAATTTATACATTGATTTTCTAAGTTAAACTTTGGGCTTAATTTTATTTTTATGAAAATAATTTTGTATAAATCCTTTATGGTGCTGTATTTAATAGTAGAAAATAATAATGCAATGATGCCATTTGAATAAATTGTAAATTTTTTTGCCAAATTATTTCTGAATTTATTGCTTAAGATTGTAGTACAGTATTTAAATATCCGGACGTTAGAAAAACTTCTGTTCAAGCATTAGAAACTTACAAAGTAAAATCCTTTTTTATGGGTGTAAACTCATAACGGGTTTATATATTTTCTAAACTGTCAAACAGAACTGTCTTATGGGGATTACCCAAATTTTCCTTTTAGTTTTTATAATTTTTGTGAACATTGGATGTATTGGGCAAACCATGCTACAAAATTATTTATGTCCATTATTAATTTATTTCGGGCGCATATACACTAAACAGGGAATCTTATAGTATTAAATAACTAAAAATAAAACCAATTTTATGCGAAAAATATTTTTTCTATTGCTTATGTGCTGTTATACATTGGGAATAAATGCACAAACAGGTGGAAGTTATTGGAACTTAACCGGTAACGGAAGTACAAGCCCAGGCACCCATTTTATAGGAACTACAGATGCACAACGGCTTGTTATTAAAACGAGTAATACCGAACAGGCAACTGTTTTAACGAACGGCAATGTTGGTATTGCTACTACATCTCCTGAACAAAAGCTTGATATTAATGGAGTAGCTCAACTAAGAAGAATTGCTGATGCAACTGCCGGGACTACACTTCAAAATTCAAATACTCTTCAATTTCAAAGTGCTTACTGGAATGGGGCTTCATCAGTAAACAGTAATTGGAAATTAACCAGTGAGCAAACCAGTACTACCGGTTTTGGATCTGAACTCGTTATCAAACAAGATGATGGAATAACGAGATTTATGATGGGTTATAGCGGATTTAATTTTTATGAAAGAAATAGTGGTTTTATAATGGGCTATAATATGGGGACGGACAGGTTAAATATTTCTAAATCACTTTGGACAAACTCTATAAATAATGCTGGTACAATAAATACAATTGCTTTGGGCGGCCTTAGCTGGTATCAGACCGAAATAAGAATTGATAACCCGTCAATAACTTACAAATCAATAGGCTCCAACATGGTTGTTGCAAATACCAGTGCACATAAATTTACTGTTTTATCTCCTTTAACTGAGGCCAACACCAGTATTGCCACATTTGACAATGGAGGCTCCGCATTGGTTGCTATCAATAAAGATGGAAAATTAAGTATTGGTTTATCATCTTCTGCAAACGATAAGCTTGATGTAAATGGGAATATTTATATTTCTAACCCTGGAAAATTATTGATTGGCACAACTGCGAGTGCTGCTGGGGCTCACCGACTTGCTGTTGATGGAAGCGCCATCTTTACCAAGGCTGTAGTAAAACTAATCGGTAACTGGCCTGATTACGTGTTTGCCCCTTCTTATAAATTAAAACCGCTGAATGAACTTGAAGCTTATATTTTAAAAAATCAACACCTCCCCGATGTACCCCCAGCAACAGAAGTACAAAAGAACGGAATCGATCTTGGAGATAATCAAACTATTTTATTAAAGAAGGTGGAAGAGCTGACCTTGTACATGATAGAACTGAACAAAAAAGTGGAAGCCATTAATAAAGAAAATGAACAATTAAAGAAACAGGTAAACAGTAATAATAAATAATCTTTTAAGAAGCCCGAATGCAATTTTTAAAAACGACAGGCTGTTTTATCTTACTGGTTATATGTGTTGAGCACATATACAGCCAGTCTGTGCAACCTGGTGTACGCTATTCTAAAGACCTGTTATTTAATACAACAGAGTTTATCAGAACAGATTCGGGACTGATCATTAATCATTATTATGTAAATACCTGTAAAACCATTTCAGTTAAAACAGAAATTATTCCTTTCAATACTATTGTACCATTGGTGCCGACAGTAAAAATGTATAAAGAGCATGATAAACCAAAACTGTTGACCATACATGGCAATGTTTCTTACGATTTTTTTTACCGTTCTAAAATTGATACACCCTTTAACCAGGAGAACCTACAACAACATACCGAAAGAGTATGGCTGGATATTCTGGTAAAAGAAAAGTATCCGTTTAAGATTGGTTTTACAGCGAGGCAGAGTAATTCTGTATATTATCGGGACCTCTATAATGTAAATCTAAATTTTGACCGGTATAGTTATACCAGGAACATAAAACAAAACCTTCTGAACCGGCTTACTGCAGTAAAATGGCAGAATCCGGATCTTATTATGCTTGAAGCGGCTTTAAAGGAACAACTAAAACGGTACCAGTTTTTGCAAAATGACGTGAACGGGCCAGAGGCACTACAAAAACTTATTGAAGCAAAAGAAAGAGTTTATTATAACAAACAAAAAAACGGATTTGCATTCCCGGGAAGCCAAGCTAACAAAACTCCGAATTACAAAAAAATAAAACTGAATAACGGTCAATTACTAAACATTAAAACAGATTCTTTGATTGATGTTTCAACAGCAGATATCTTACCGGAAATAGATTCTTCGTATATCAAGCGCTATCAGGAAAAAAAGAATGAATTGGATTCGCTGCAAAAATCGATTGCCAGATTAAAGCATCAATCAGACAGTGTAAAAAAGGGAATTAATCAAAATATAGCTAAAGTAAAGCAGACAATTTATAAAGCATCCAATACCAGGGAACTGGAAAAAATTGCTTACGAAAACGGGATCAGTGAGACAGGAAAAGAGAAGGTACAAAAATTCCTTTCGAATATTAAAACGCTTGGTATTGGCAGAAGCCTGGTAGATTATACAGAACTAACTGCGCAAAACGTGATGCTTACGGGAATTAACGTAGAGTATAACCCATCTTATTATGTAGCTGTTGCAGCGGGCAAAATAGACTATGGTTTTCGTGATTTTTTTGGCAGGAGGGTAAAACAGAAGAATCAGCATTTATTGCTGGGGCGTATCGGTTGGGGAGATAGGGATAAAAGGACTGTGATCCTTACCGTATTTAATGGAAGAAAAAATAATTACGCAGGCTTATTGGCCGCAGATAGCGGCAATAATACGACTAAACTTTTTGGATATTCGGTTGAAGTGATCGTCAGGAAAAGCGAGCAAACATTTTTTAGTGTGGAAGTTGCCAAATCTACCAAAAACAAACGTGTGGCCGGACAGCCAACAGTTGAGAAATCGGATAATTTATTTGCTTACAATGATCAATCCAATATGGGCTTTAATATTAAAGGCCAGACAGCCATACCTCAATCTGATACCAGGATAAGTGGTTTTTTCAGAAAGACCGGTGAACAGTTCCAATCCTTTAGTTTATTTACTTATAACAGTAACCAGCAGGCATGGCAGCTGCGGGCCGATCAATCATTCTTAAAAAGAAAGATCAATGTTACCGCCATGTTACGTCAGAATGATTTTACAAGTCCGCTTACAGATAAAACATTTAAGACAACTACGGTCTTTAAATCTGTACAACTCAATGTAAAGTTTCCACACTGGCCCACGCTTAATGCAGGGTACTACCCGGGAAGCCAGTTTTATATTGTTGACAGGAATACGATCAGGGAAAATGCCTACTATATTTTAAACGGATCGATATTGTATGCTTACCGTTTTAAAGACATTGCCATGAACAGTTCTTTTGTATATAACCGGTTTTTTAATCAGGCTACCGACTCGGGTTTTGTTTTGTATAAAGGGGTGAATTATATTTTATCGCAGACTGTACAACTGAATAAGTTACAGTTAGAGGGGACCTACAGTTATAATAAACAGACTGATTTAAATTATTACACATTGGATGCTAATGGTGATTATAGTGTAAATAAAATATTCAGGATAGGGGCAGGCGTAAAATATAATCATGTGCAGGCGGGAAAGGATTATTGGGGAGAAACCCTGCGGGTTGGTATGGACCTGAGAAAATTGGGAAGCCTGCAATTGCATTACGAAAAATCTTATTTGCCAACGATACAGCAAACTTTATACCCTGTTGAAACAGGCAGGGTGAGCTGGTATAAAACAT
>JAYUYX010000205.1:0-22038 GCA_043752205.1 Chitinophagaceae bacterium | reverse complement strand
ATCTATCTGAAAATGAAATTTGCGCCTTGATTGGATGGTTACGGCAGACGCCTGCAGTATGGCTGTTTTGTTTTTATCAAAGGCTTTGCCGCTAAAGCGCATCTTAAATATTTCGGCCAGCGATATTTTTTTTACGATCACAATTTCAAACAACTCATCAGTAAGGCTTCCTCCCGGGTTTATTACTACGCCGTTGCCATATTTGGTAGCATTGGCAAGCACGATCATTACGGCCGCATGTCTTTCTTTCTTTTCATTTGCTACAATTTCTACATAAATTTTTTCATGGCGCCATAATACATTCCAGGCTGCTTTTACATAAGCCCATTGCCCCCGCATGGAGCCTTCTTCAAATTTTTTTACAAGGAAGGCATTAAATCCACTATCGCTGAGGTGGATACACAACTCGCCATTTATTTTTATCAGGTGTATAGATCGGGGTTGTCCTTCAGTAATTACCGCAAGGGCTTTGGCCGGCTCCAGTGGAATGTCTAATTCTTTGGCCATGCCATTGGCGGAGCCTGCAGGCAAAATGGCAAGGCAAATATTTTCACCAAGAATGGCTTCAGCAGCCAGTTTTACTGTTCCATCACCACCGGCCGCTATTACCGTTGCGGGATCAAACTTTCTTATTTCTGCTTTAATCGTTTCTAAAACGCAGTTTTTCGTGAGCTCATATATAAGGATGGCATAATTACTGTTGCGGTAATAGTTCTCAATTTCATCCTTCCAGTTTATTGCAGAATTGCCGCTACCGGGATTTACAATAAAGAAAAGACGGGATTTGTTATCTTCCATGATCAAATTTATTAATGATAAACCATAATAAAAATAGGTCGGTTAAAAATTACAATGGTTATGCTTATGGAAATCACATGCATGCCTTTGGTCATGTATTTGAAAATAAATTTCCTGATTTACCAGCCAGGGGTAAAAATATGTTCACCAACCCTTTGTACCTGTTTCGTTGTTTTAATGTAAAACCGGCAGCCGGGGTTACTGTGTTGTTACAAAAGGGAAGCCAGAATTTAAGAGATGTTACGGAGGATGATGGCTTTTTTTCTTTCCAGTGGGAGGATGTTTCTACCTTAACACCCGGCTGGCATGAGTATTCCACCGGCATTCAATCAACCGGTTCCACTTCAACCGCTAAAGTTTTTGTGCCAAACACTACGCAGTTTGCTTTTATATCCGACATTGACGATACCATTCTTATATCTCATTCAGCATCTCCTGCCAGGAAATTGTGGCAATTACTCACTAAAAGACCATCACAAAGGAAGTTGTTTGATGATGTTGCCCGTCATTACAAATTGTTGACAGCCGCAGGCACCAGGGAAGGATTGCCTAATCCTTTCTTTT
Organism: Chitinophagaceae bacterium; assembly: GCA_043752205.1. Taxonomy (GTDB): domain Bacteria; phylum Bacteroidota; class Bacteroidia; order Chitinophagales; family Chitinophagaceae; genus Ferruginibacter. The sequence continues at coordinate 20,676 of JAYUYX010000205.1, read as the reverse complement.
ACGTATCCAGCAGTGAGTGGAATTTATATGATTACCTGCACGAAATTTTTCGGCTGCATAAACTTCCGGAAGGTATCTTTTTACTGAACCAGGTAAAGCAGTTGCAGCAGCTTTATAAAAGTGGAACGGGAAAACATGAGGGCAAACTATTAAGAATAGTCCGCATTTTTGAAGCTCTGCCAACCCAGCAATTTGTACTACTTGGCGATAATGCACAGCAGGATCCATACATTTATCAAACGCTTACCGAAAAATATGCAGACCGTATTTACGCAGTTTATATCAGGAACGTAAATAAAGCTAAAGCAGCAGATACACAATCTGTATTGAATGAGATCGGTACTAAAAACATACACACCTGTTTTTTTACACATAGCAGCGAAGCAATAGCACATTCAGAAAAAACCGGGCTCACGGGTATGCAATCAATCTAACAAGCTGCATGTTGATAAGCGTTGGGTATTATTGAAGAGAACACTTGCACCAGAGAGAAGCATTCAATATATATTTGCATGGAATAAAAAAAACAAAAACTACCATGGTCTTTGGCGATAAAGTATTATTCTTTTTTAGTGCTTTGGGAGCATTTAACGGGCTCATCCTGGGTATTTATTTCCTGTTCTTTACAGCAAAAAAGCATTTGTCTCATTATTTTCTCGGCGCTTTATTATTGGTACTCAGCATCAGGATAGGAAAATCGGTGGCGTATTTTTTTGACTATGGTCTACCTAAGATATACCTGCAGATCGGCCTTACTGCATGCTTTTTTATCGGCCCTTTTTTATATTTCTACATCAGGTCAGAAATTGGGCAGGTAAGAAAACTACCACGGGCATGGCTATGGCAGATAGTGGGTTGGTTTATTATCATTGTATCGGTGGGTGCCATTTATCCTTATGAGGACTTTGTTTTCTTATGGCGGAATTACATTATACCCCTTATTTACCTGCAATGGGGTGTTTATATTGCATTTTCGGTCTTTTTGCTAATACCTCTTTTAAAAAAATTGGTTGGAAAAGAAAATTTGAAACCCTTTGAAAAATGGATCTTAACCATTTGTGGAGCTGTATTGATACTTTTTACATCATACGTGTGGGCAATTTTAAACATTACAAAAGGCAGCTATATTAATGGGGCGGTGTATTTTTCTTTGATCATTTATATTATAGTATTTACCTTGCTTTACCGCAAGAAAACAAATGATCTGTCTTCCTTTTCTACTCAAAAATATGCAGACAAAAGGCTGGATGAAGGAGAGGCAGCATTAATACTAGGCAGGCTTAAAAAGCTGATGACAGAGAAAGAACTCTACAAAGATCCTAACCTGAAAGTAAATGACCTTGCGAGGGAGATCAAAATCTCCGGACACCAGTTATCACAGGTATTGAATAGCAATATGGAAAAGAATTTTACCCTTTTTATAAATGAATACCGGATCAATGAAGCCTGCAGGATATTATCTGGTGACACAAATCTTACGATAGATGCGGTGGGGGATGAGGTTGGATTCAACGCCAAGTCTACCTTCTTTGCAACTTTTAAAAAGATAAAGGGCATGACCCCTAGTGCCTACAAGCAGTCAATTACTCCCGATCTCTAAATCAGTACTACTGAATTCAAGTTATTAAACCTTCATCTTACAGATACAGCCGATATTTGAGAACGAAATGAAATGGTTTCATTTTGATGATCAAAAAAAATACCTGTAATATGAAGAAATTTATTTTATCTGTGATCTTATCTGCCATTCTTTTTCCGGCATTTTCACAAAACGCCCCCACTGAAAGACAATTAATTGAAAATACTATACAACTGTATTTTGATGGCTGGGCAACAGGAGATACCAACAAAGTGGGTAAAGCAATGCATGCTTCCTGTCATTTAAAAAATTACCGGGATGGAAAATTTACTGAATTTACGAGAAATGAGTATCTCAGTTTATTTAAGCCTCATGCAAGACCAAAAAATTTAAGCACCAGAATAGTTTCCGTAGATGTTACCAATAATATGGGCAGCGCAAAAGTTGAGATCAGTACTGAACGAGACCTGTTTACCGACTATTTTAACCTCATGAAAACTAACGAGGGCTGGGTTATAGCCGATAAAGTATCTACCCGAACAGCACATAGGATCTTTGATATAAATGTTATACAACCGCAAAAAGAAATAATTTTAGAAGGGTTGAAACGTCCATGGAGCATCGCTTTTATATCAGAAGATGAGGTTTTGATATCAGAAAAAGAAGGCGATTTAGTAAAAGTGAATTTATTGAAAAAAGAAAAGACCAGGATATTGGGCTTTCCTGCCGACATAGAAGATAGCCTGGGCGGCTTTGGAGATAATACAGGCAAATTTGAAGTTTTGCTTGACCCCGATTTTAAAAAAAATAAATTCGTTTACCTTTCTTATGCTGCTAAATCCTCCAATGGCAGAACTACCAAAATCATCAGGGCAGTTTTGGAAAATGAATCTTTACAACAGATCAAAGTACTTTTTGTGGCAGAACCTTATACCTATGAGCGGGTACATTATGGAGGAGGAATGATCTTTGGAAATGATGGCAAACTCTACTTTACCATTGGCGAACGGCTATTTACCGAAAAGGATGAACCTTCTATTCCCATAGCTCAAAATATTGAAGATAAAAGAGGAAAAATTTATAGAATAAACTCCGATGGAACCATCCCAACAGATAATCCCGATTTTGGAAATAAAGCACAACCCGGGTTATATGCTATGGGTATCAGGGCAGCGCAAGGCTTAACACTTCAAACCAGTACCAACAAAATATGGTTCACCGATCATGGCACACAGCAGGGCGATGAGATCAATGTGCTAAAGGCAGGGGCTAATTATGGTTGGCCTATGAAGACAACAGGCAAATATCGGTATGCAGAATTTGCACCAAAACCTATCCCTGGAAATAACTACACAGATCCTGCATGGTGGTGGTTACAAACAGTAGCGCCTACAGGCCTGCATTTTTATTCAGGTAACGAATTTGCTGCCTGGAACGGAAATTTATTTATTGGCGGATTATCAAAGGGTAGCCTATGGAGAGTGGTTATTGAAGGAGAAACAATAAAAAGTACGGAGGAACTATTTGTTAACGACCGTTTAAGAATACGGAAAGTGGTACAAAGTCCGATGGGTAAGTTGTATATACTTTCTGATGAGTTAAATGGTAAATTGATAAGAGTAAAAAATGGTGCTCTTTAAAATCCTGGTTAAAATTGTCCCGGGTTAACCATTCACATAAGTAGAATTACGATAGTAAACCAGCTACAAAATATTCCTTACTGTTATTACAAAATACCCTTTTAATAATATGCATCTTTGTACTGTTAAATATCCAAATATCCATACTGCTTAAGTTACAATCCCTATGAAAACGATGAGCCTTTTATCAAGGCCATCAAAAGTTACCCAATCTGTGAAAGACCTTCTGTAAAGAAGGTTTTTTGTTTATAGTGATTTGTAGTTTTTTAGTGTACTTGTAAAACTTACCCACATTAGCTGAAAATAGAAATTTATCTACAACATTTTTACAGATTAAACGTTTATTAATAGTCTAAACCAATATCCAAGCATGAAATCTTTTTACCTGGCATTTATTTGCCTTATCACATTCCTTGCATGTAGCTATCAATCTTTTTCACAACTACCGGGGTTTATTAATCGCCAGGCAACAAGTGCAGGTGGAAGAACTGTATTAGATCCTAATAGTGATGGTTATACTTCATTAACCACCGCTGGCTTCGGTAATAATGATGTAACCCAATCAGAAATAAGTTTCCAGGCCATCAGGGCATACTCCTTAGAGCCCTACAGTGACCTGCGCCGTGGTCCCAATCATTCTTATAGTGATTTTGTGCCCGATTCATCGGGCAATGGTGTTTATCATCATTTTTCTGCTGCTCAAAATATGATCTTCAGGATGCGTATGGGACGTGTAATGCCGGGCTCAAAAGGATATAGTATATTGATGGATACAGATGGTAAATTTGGTGCAGTGGGTACTAATGCAGATCCTAATTATATAGCATCAACAACAGGTACTAATGGTAACCCAGGCTTTGAAATTGAAATAGTACTGGAAACAAATTTCCGCATAGCTATTTATAATGTGGATGGTACATCATCGCCGGTGATGATTACACAGTATTTGAATTGGCAGGATATGTCGCAGATATCTATTGCTTCTACCAATGATGATGCTGATCCTGATTTTCTGATAGATTTTTATATTCCTTTTAGTGTCCTGCAGGCAGCTCCTTTTAATTTAACAACTGCATCTTCTATCCGCATGAGTGCTACTACCGTTATGTCGCCTCAAGCTGCCATTGGTGGCCCACGCTCAGATATTTATGGTACTTCGGGAGATAGCTATGAAGATTTCATTAATGGGCAACCCGCATGCCCTGTATTTAATACGCCTGCTAACTGTGTTACGGCTATGTGTACTGCTGCACCTTTGGTTAACTCACCAATAAGCACAGGTACTGTTAACATTAGTGGCACCTGGACAAAGTCTTCATTAACAAGTGCTGCATCAACCGCAACTATTACTGTTTACAAAAACGGGGTATCAATCGGCACAGTTCCAAATATAACATCGGGTTCCACCTGGACGTTAAATAGTATTGCATTGATCAATGGAGATATCATTACTGCAAAAGCATTGGCAACCAGCGAATCAATGTGCTTAACCAGTAATTCAGTTGCTGCATCTACCTGCAATGCTTCAAATATTCCGGCAACACCTATATTGGTTTGTACAAGCGGTACTAAGGGAATTGATGGATCTAATTTAAGTACGGGCTGGACAGTGCATGTTGATAATTTAACCCGGAATGTGCTGGATAACAGCGTAACAAATTCAACCGGATTATTTGGTACTACTACGGGTACAAGCCCTAATATCAGCTGGACATTTTCCGGCGGATGTAGTACAGGAGCCCCATTAAATTCGGGATCCTACAAAATTTATTATATCAATAATACAACAGGCTGTAATTCTTTACCTGCCTATTTCTGTGCTGCTGGTAATGGAGGTACTGCACTGGCTGGGTCATTGTTGACTCCGGTAATTACAGCGCCTGCAAATTCAATTTTTACTACGGCTACAAAAACCATTACTGGCACAACAGATGCAAATGCAAGCGTGAGTTTATATATTAATGGGTTGAGTGTGCAAACAGTAACAGCCACAGGTGGAACATTTACTTTCTCTAATCTTAACCTGTTAAACGGCCAACAGCTTTATATAGTTACCGAATTGAATACAGGTACGGTCAGCACAAGTAAATGTGCTAATCAAACTACTGTATTTACCGTATCCTGCTTTACACAAACGCCTTTAATTACTGCTGATAATAATAACCAGTTAAGAGCATTGTCGCCAATTACCGGTACATCAACTGAGGTTGCAGGTACATTGATAAGAGTTTATACATCAACCAATACACTGGTTGCAACAACTGCAGTGCAGGCAAATGGCAGCTGGTCAACAGGTAATGCCGGTACAACACCCGCAATATATAATGCAGTTGCGGCTACTACTTATTATGCTAATGCTCAAAATGGCACCTGTGGTGTTAGTGGTAATTCGTCAAGCTTTGCAACCGTAACGGCAACAGCAAACACAAGGTGCGGAACCATTACAGGGCCGATAACAGCTGGCGTTGCTTCAATATCGGGCACTGTTACAGGTTCATTCAGCACTTCAACGGTTAACCTGTATTTAGATGGCGAGTTGATAGGTAGTTATGTTACATCAAATACAGCATGGGGGCCCATAACCGTTAACTCAACCCCAACAAATACTTTATATCCTAATGGAGTTCTGTCAATTGGCATACAGGAAAGCGGTAAGCAGGAAGTAGCATGCACGGCATCTGCTTTAACTATTAGCTGTTCACCATCACCGGTATCACCGGTTTATACACCAACCGTTTCAAATATCTTTCGTAACCAAACAATAACCTATACCATAAGCAATGCTTCATCAGGTTCATTTTATGCAATAGCAGATTCTGCAACCGGACAATCGCTGGGGCAGGGTAAATGGGCAACTACTAATGGATCGCTGTCAATAACAACAAATCCGTTTACAACCGCAGGATCATTTAAAGTAATATTTAAATCAACTTCATTAACTGGCGTTACCTTATGCAGTGCTGTTTCATCAACCGGAACGGTTAATGTTAGTACCAGCACTTTGCCATTAAACCTGCTACAGTTTAAAGGAAAAAAGCAGGCAGCATTTAATTTATTGGAATGGATAACAGCCAATGAAAGCAATGTTAACCGCTTTGAAATTGAGCGTAGCGGAGATGGATCTACTTTTGAAAAACTTAGCAGCGTGGCCGCAGTTGGCAACAGCAGCAGTAACAGGTCCTATTCTTTTGCAGATATCAGCCCTCTAACAAATGCTAATTATTACCGATTAAAAATGGTAGATAATGATGGAAAATATACATACAGTAACGTGGTGGTTATTTGGGGAGCTAAGGCAGAAGATATGATGATTAATAAAATAAACCCCAATCCTTTTAAAACCGAAATTAATATAGACATCAGTTTACTGCAACAGAAACAACTTACCATACAACTCATTGACATGGCAGGTAGAGTTACTGTGACGAGGTCATTTACTTGCTTAGCAGGTAATAATAAGTTAATACTAGATAATTTAAATAATCTTAGCCCCGGCATTTATTTCATTAAGGTGATTTCGGCAGATGCGATATCTCAACAGAAAGTACTAAAATTAAACTGATGACAGTTTTATCAGTATCAATATTATTTTGAAACGACAGGTTATATTAAGGTAAAAGCCAGGCAAACCTGGCTTTTTTTATTTCAACATTCTTAAAGCAAACTCTAACAATATCTTCACTTTTCAAGTATTAGTTTTAAGTATCATTAACGCCTGCTAAAACTAAATAACATGAAACACGTACTCCTTTTCTCCGCATTAACCATTGCCATATTGCCCGTAACCAGCCAGCTTGGCTTTATTAAGAACAGCGTCATTGCAACTGATCATGTATCTACTGTTGATAAGCAGGAAGGCATTTCCATCACATCCCAGGAACCCGGTAATGAAAAAATGCTGGCCGTAGTTTTCCGTACACAGGAATTCTGCCGTACTGAATTAAAAGATTTTGAATGGGATATAGAGTTCAATATTGTTAGTGCTACGGTATATTTTTCCGGTACTAATTTCAGAAATGTAGAAAGCGGAACGATCAACAGCAAGAGTTTAAAACCGCTCCGTAAATTGATGGATCGTTGTGCACCTGGCTCTATTGTGATCTTCGATAAAGTAAAAGTTGTGGGGCCGGATAAAGTAATTCGTGAGATACCTGGCATGAGCCTTATGCTGCATTGATAATTGTGACTTTTAACTTTTGACTTTTGGTCATTTCATCAGCTTTTTTACTTTAATAACAACTCCCTTAGAAACGGGCGTGTTGCTTTTTTCTGCCACACTGGTAATAGGCACCAGCACATTTGTTTCAGGAAAATACGTAGCCGCACATCCTGCAGGAATGGGGTAGGGGACGACTATAAATTGATGTGCTGTTCTTACCCTGCCATCAGCTGTATTAATAAGATCAACTACATCGCCCTGTTTTAACTGGCGGCTATTCATATCTGCCTGGTTCATCATTATTACCCTGCGTTCATTATAAATACCACGATAACGGTCATCAAGTCCGTAAATAGTAGTGTTGAACTGGTCGTGGCTGCGGATCGTCATCATTATTAATTCTCCGGGTGCCAGCACAACAGGAGTATTTGTTGCAATATTGAATTGTGCCTTACTGCTTTCGGTATCAAAGTTTCCTTCCCGGTTACAATTGGGTAAATAAAATCCGGCCGGTTTTCTTACCCGTTCATTGTATTGTTCAAAACCGGGGATGGTTCTTTCAATATCATCACGGATATGATCGTAATGCTGAAGGTATTTATCCCACTGTATATTGCTTTCCGCAGGACTCTGTGAGTGGTTCCCCAGCGTGGCTTTTGCAAGCATGCATACAATGACCGGTTCACTGAGAAGGTTAGCCGAAACCGGTTTTAGTACTCCCTTTGACTGTTGTACAACACTCATTGAATTTTCGCAGGACACAAATTGTACTTCGCCGTTCAAGTCATCTTTATCACTCCTGGCAAGGCAGGGAAGTATGAGCGCTTCTTCGCCATGCACCAGGTGACTGCGGTTTAATTTTGTAGATACCTGAACGGTGAGCCTGCATTTGCGTAAAGCCTGGGCAGTATATATTGTATCGGGTGTTGCAGAAAGAAAATTACCTCCCATGGCAAAAAATAATTTTGCTTTTCCATCATGCATGGCTTTAATACTATCCACTACATCATAACCATGCGACTGCGGCGGAGTAAAATTAAAATTGCTTTGCAGCGACTGAAGAAATTTTACAGATGGTTTTTCATAAATACCCATAGTTCGATCACCCTGTACATTGCTATGCCCACGAACGGGACAGGTACCTGCACCGGGTTTGCCAATGCTGCCCTTCAGCAATAAAAGGTTTACAATTTCTTTGATGGTATATACTGCATTTGTATGTTGGGTAAGTCCCATTGCCCAGCAGGCGATGATCTTTTTTTTGTCTTTTAATATTGCTGCTGTTTCTTTTATTTGTTCAAGATCAATACCCGATGCCTGAACAAGTTGCTCCATATCCTGCTGTTGCAGGTGGGTTTTAAAATCAGCAAATCCTTCGGTATTTTTTTCAATAAAGACATGATCGAAAACAGTACCCGGTAATCGTTCTTCTTCCTGTAATAACAAAAGTTCTATTGCCTGCAACAACGCCATATCTCCATTGATCTTTACCTGCAAAAAAATATCAGTCAGCGCACTGTCAATACCCAGTATGCCCTTTATTTTTTGTGGATTATTAAAACCCATCAATCCTGTTTCGGGCAATGGGTTTATAGAAATGATGATGGCACCATTTGCCTTCGCCTTTTGCAAAGCAGTAAGCATGCGTGGGTGATTGGTGCCGGGGTTTTGACCCAGTATCATGATTACTTCTGCTTCGTAAAGATCTTCCAGCTTTACAGAACCTTTGCCAATACCCAATGATTCGCCTAAAGCAACGCCACTGCTTTCATGGCACATATTACTGCAGTCGGGTAAATTATTGGTGCCATAAGCCCGTACAAAAAGCTGGTACAAAAAAGCAGCTTCATTGCTTGTTCTGCCCGAAGTATAAAATATGGCTTCATCAGGAGATGCCAGCCCATTGAGTTCGGCAGCGATCTTTTTAAATGCTTCATCCCAGCTGATGGGCTGATAATGTGTTGCAGCTTTTGGCAAGTACATCGGTTCCGCAATGCGGCCCTTTTTTCCAATTTCATGATCCGTTAATGCAGCAAGTTCATGCACTGCATGGGCTTTAAAAAATTCAGCACCGATGGCTTTGGCAGTTGCTTCATCGGCTACCGCTTTTGCACCGTTCTCACAGTATTCGCCCAGGCGACTGCGATCATCATCGGGGTCGGGCCATGCACAGCTGGGGCAATCGAAGCCGTCTTTTGTATTGAGTTTATTGAGTGCTTTTAGTCCACGTAAAAATCCTGCTTCAGCAAGAATATGTTTAAAGGATTGTATCACCGCAGGAACACCAGCAGCTGCTTTCTGCACAGGGCCCAACGTTAACCCCGTGAATTTGCCGGGATTTTCTGCTGCGGGTATATTTTTATTTTCTTCTTGCTGCATTAACAGGTGCTGTTTGGATTCTCGTAATTATCACGCTGGTCTTCGGTGGTTTCATCAAGACAAATAAAATCTTTTTCCAGTAAAAGATACAAAGAGTCGTCTTCCGTAACAGGCATACTGGCATTGATGCCTACTACATTATTTTGCGGCCAGTCCTTTGCGAAGGCTGCAGGTACAAACATAGTAATACTATTGCTTAGCATGGCAGCTGATAAAGTATCTGCATCCTCAATACTTTGCAACGCATAAGTGAAGGTATTGTTCCCAAAGACTGTTTGTTCCTGGAGATACCTTGTATTAGCCAGTGAGCTTACTTCTGTCTTTGTAAGTCGTATTCTTATAGAGTTTCCTTTGATGCGTAGTTTCATTTCTTTATTTTTTTGCCGGGATAACAGTAAGCCGGGAATTATGAACGCCTTTCAGGCTTCCCGGCAATATCTATACTGTAATCCGTTTATTGCCTGTGTAAATATTAAAGCGGTCATTGCGTAAAAATCCAATCAATGTTATACCTGTTTCCTTTGCCATTTCAACTGCCAGGCTTGATGGGGCACCAACAGCTGCAATGACCTTTATGCCCGCCATTACTGCTTTCTGTACCAGTTCAAAACTTGCACGGCCACTTAAAAATAAAATACAATTATTTGATGGCAGTTCATTTTTCAAAAATGCAGCGCCGATGATTTTATCCAGTGCATTGTGCCTGCCTACATCTTCCCTCAGCATAATAAAATTTCCATTAAGATCAAACAATGCACTTGCATGAATACCTCCTGTATCTTCAAAAATAAGTTGCTGTTCTTTTAATTGATCCTGTAAATGATATAGAACTGATGAATTAATGGAAATGTTATCTTTCTCATTATTGAATTGCGAAACAGTGTTGATGGCATTAATGCTTGCCTTGCCACAGATACCGCAACTGGATGTGGTATAAAAATTCCTTGCTGCATTTCCAAGTACGGGAATGATATTTTCGGGTAAAGTGATGATCACCCTGTTTTCATCAATTTGTTTTATTTCTTGTATGCCTGCTGCGTTTTGTATGATCCCTTCGGTGAATAAAAAACCGGCTGCCAGTTCTTCATCATTGCCCGGCGTACGCATGGTAACGGCAATATTTTTATGCATGCGTCCTGTTGAAGTACTGTATACCAGTTGAATCTCCAGCGGTTCTTCTACAGCAACCTTATCATCGGCTTCGGTTAATTCACCGGCACTGATCCTTTGTATGCTGATATGTTCAACCTGCTTATTAGCCATACATTAAAATTACTAAAAGAATTGCTTGATACAATTACTTACCCTTGATCAGGTTGTATGCATCATTGAAAGCTTCAGGATTATCAATACTTTTTATACTGCTTACATGTTTAGGAAAATATTTTAGGGCACTATTGTTCTTTAAAAAATGTTGCAGGGAAAATTGTTTATCGGCATAATTTTTTTTCAATGCATCAAATGTATTGTACGGGTACCATGCAAGCAAAGGTTCATACAGTTCTTCCTGTTTATTAAAAAATGCAGCAGGGTTCTCCTTTTTACAGACAGCTGCAAAGTCCTGCAGATCTGCAGGGGTTAAAAAAGGATAATCACAGCCAATAAATAAAATATTCTTTCCTGAAAATTTATCAAAGGCAGTCAGCAAAGCAGCTATAGGGCCAATGTTTTGATAAGCCGGATCATCTTGTAAGAAATTATAGCCGGCTTCAATTGATGCAGCCTGCTCTTTGTTGCATGAAATAAAAACCTGTTCACAAATGGGTTGCAGCATTTCATATACATGGTACCGCTGCGGCTTTCCGTAATAGCTGAGCATGCTTTTATCAGTACCCATGCGGCTGCTGTTGCCGCCGCATACCACCAATCCGTAAGCATGTGTTACTTCTGTATTGTTCATCCATTCAAAAATATGCATATTATTAACTCTTTTTATTTGCATGGGCAACCCTTTGTGTGTAAACTGCATTTATACTTTTATAAACCAACCGATACCTGTTTATTTTTCATGGATACAGCAGCACTGATTAAAGAAGCAAAGCGGGGAAGCACTGCCGCACAGGAATGCCTGTTTGACCGCCTGTCGGGCAATATGCTGATGCTTTGCCGCAGGTATGTAAAGCGCCCGGAAGATGCCGAAGAGTTATTGCTGGATGGGTTTTATAAGTTCTTTAAAAACCTGCCCGCATTTAATTACCAGGGCGAAGCTGCATTGTATGCCTGGCTTAAAAAGATCATGGTGAATGAATGCCTGATGTTTCTGCGGAAGAAAAACGTGTTTACTATTGTAACCGAATCGGTAGCAGAAGAGATCATACTTGCAGAAGACGTGCTGGCAAAATTATCTGCTGAAGAAATTTTTAACCTGGTAGTTCAACTACCGGTGGGTTACCGCACAGTATTTAATTTATATGTTATAGAAGGATTTGAGCATAAAGAAATTGCAGGGCTGATGGGTATCTCAGAAGGTACATCCAAATCGCAGTTGAGTAAATCAAAAGCATTATTACAAAAAATGTTATCACAAAAAGGAATTGAGTATGTTAAACGAAAAGTACAATGATCCTTCCGGCTGGAAGCATAAGCTGGATGGATTGACCCGGTTACCCGGCGAAGCTGCACTTGATAAGCATGCAGCATGGGAAAAGCTGCAGGGCCGTTTGCAGCAGCAACCACGCAGGAGTAAAGCTATCTGGTATTGGGCTGCTGCCTGTATTTTGCCTGCATTGATAATCCCGTTGATGATGACAGATAAAAAAGAAAATGTTGTAGTAAGGAACCAGGCATTACAGCAACAACAAGCTGCAATTGCAAGTCCAATAAAAATTGAGCTTCCTTCCAAAGAAACAGTTGACGTGCCCGTGATGGTTACCAACAGCATTGAGAATAAGGAAAGGATCAAAATTGTTGAAGGCATTGTAAAAGAAAACGATACTGAAAAGGATGATATGGTTAGTTCAGTGGAAGTAAAGCCCACAACGGTTATCATCCCTGCTCCTGTTATTGATACTGTTTCAACAATTGCTATAACAATACCGGTTAAGAAAAAATTAGCTGTAGTGCATCTCAATGAACTGGAATCTGAGCCAGTACAGTTCTTTGCGCAACCAGGTTATGTACAAACTCCTTTTAAAATAAAATTCAGGAACGGTAAGGCCACTAATCAAAGCATCGCCTCGCAGCAACAATATCCCGGTATTTTTAAAATAAAGCTTTCTTCTAAAAATTAAATTAAACATGAAAAAGATCATCAGTTTACTGATGCTTGTAACAAGCATCACAGTCCAAACTATTGCCCAGGAACAACCTGCCCTATCAAACACGGATAAAACCTTTGATATGCCTGCCAGCTCAGTTAACAGGAGATTCACAGTTGACCTGGGTAAAGGAAATAAAATGCAGATAGAACTGGGTGATATTGCCGACCTGCACCGTTTCAAAAATATAGATTCATTATTGCGTGTTTTTTTACAGGATATCATCCCTTTAAAAGATTCACTCGGCAATGAGTTATCCTCAAAACGTATAGATCATGTTACCGATGCAATGGGAAGAAAAAAGATACGCATACAGCTTCATAAGCCAACAGGGTCAAATTTTTTACTGCAGTCAGGTGAAGTTGCTGCTTTAAAATTAGAACAGGATACCGTAAACTTTATGGGCACAAAATTATATACAGAGAGATCAACTATACTAAAGCCATTCTCAGAGATCCGTTATTACAGGCTTAGTTTTTTTGTGAACCAGTTGAGTGACCTTGCCGGTTATATTGATGCAGGCCTGGGTGAAAAGATCAGTGCTATTCAAAAAAATGAAAAGGCCAGATGGATAAAAGATAAGGAAGGACGCTGGCATATCAAAAATGGCGACCAGTCCATCTATTCCAACCACCAGCCGGCGGGATATGTTGGCAGCACTGGTGATTATCTTACCTCAAGATGGGGCGTAAGTTTACAGAATTATAAAAATTATTTTGTTCCATCAGTAAGCCTTGGAGCTGCAGTTGTTTTTAATAACGGTAATATAAAGAGGGAGATAGGCCTGCTGTGGGAACCCAATTTTTTCTTTGCAAAAAACGTGGATGGTAAACTGCAGACCTTCCGGAATGATTTTGTTACACTTACTTACGGACAGGCACGGGTAAAAAGAAACGAGGCCAGGGGAATTTCATACCTCACCATGTATTCCCTGGGATACCTCGTTAACAGGAAGGGGAATTATTTTGAAAAGAATACCTTTCGTGCAGGAGCAGGCCAGGTTTCTTTGTTTAAAGACAAAATAAAGATTGAACCACTGTTTTATTTCAACAACCTGTTTAAAGGCGTAACACCTGGTTTAAGGCTGAGCATGAATTTTTAAATGCATCATAGATCCCTTGCACGGTTATTGTGGTAACAACAATAAACAGTTTCTGCAATAAATTAAAATAATGAAAAAAAACATTCTCCCATTCTTTCTTATTATTACAGCATTGGCATGTGGTAATACAAGTTCAAAAAAAGCAACTGCGCAAAATAATGGTAATATTATTTCTCGTACTGATACCTTACCGGAACCGTATGCTTCCAAATCGTCCCGCAACTTCAGTAAGGTGATCGGATGGCCTGCCGGTAAAACTCCAGTTGCTCCTGCTGGCTTTGTGGTAACAAAATTTGCTGATAACCTGGATAATCCACGCTGGATATATGTTGGGGCTAACGGAGATATTTTTGTGGCAGAATCAAATACCATATTAACTGGTATAAAAAAAATAGGTGCGAAACTCTCCAGGAAGATCAAAACCCAAAATTATGGTGTGAGTGCAAACCGCATTACCATGTTCAGGGATAGCAACAACGATGGTGTTTTTGAAAGCCGTTATGTTTTTGCCGAAGGTTTGAACCAGCCTTTAGGCATGCTGATACTAAAGGATCATTTTTATGTGGCCAATACCGATGGGTTGTTAATGTTCAATTATAAAACTGGGGATACAAAATTAACAGGTGCAGGTAACAAGATCGTTTCCCTCCCCGCAGGTGGTTATAATAATCACTGGACAAGAAATGTTATTGCCAATAAAGAAGGCACTAAGATCTATGTATCAGTTGGCTCCGGCAGTAATGTAGCCGATCATGGTATGGACAATGAAATAAGAAGAGCCAATATACTTGAAATTAATCCTGATGGAAGCGGTGAAAAAATTTATGGTAGCGGACTTCGCAATCCAGTGGGGATGGCCTGGGCCACTGGCACGTCAACTTTATGGACTGCCGTTAATGAAAGAGATGGACTGGGCGATGACCTGGTGCCTGATTATATTACCAGCGTACAGGAAGGTGGATTTTATGGATGGCCTTATGCATACTTCGGTAAAAATGAAGATCCACGTATGAAAGATCAACAGCGTGCAGACCTGGTAAGCAAAAGCATTGTGCCCGATGTTGCGCTGGGTTCTCATACAGCATCACTTGGCCTTGCCTTTTATGATAAAAAGTCTTTCCCTGCCCGCTATCACAATGGTGCATTCATAGGTCAGCATGGCTCCTGGAACCGCTCCGCATTGGTTGGCTACAAAGTAGTTTTTATTCCTTTTATAAATGGAAAACCCGCCGGTGTACCCGAAGATTTTTTAACGGGCTTTATTGCCTATGCCGCAAAAAGCGAAGTATATGGCCGCCCTGTTTGTGTTGCTATTCTTGATGACGGATCTATGCTGGTAAGCGATGATGCAAGTAATGTTATCTGGCGGGTGAGTATGCAAAAATAACCAGCGGATGGCCGGTTATTTTTATCTCCGAAAAGATAAATGATGAAGGATTGTATTTACTTTTTTTATTGTTTTACTTTATTGATATAATCCTCATGTTCTTTCAAATGTTCTTCAGGCGGCATTTTTACAGATAGTGGCCCATTACCTACGATTAAAAAATACACAAGCAGCAATAAGATAATTACTGAAAGGAACAGTTCTGAATATGGGCTGAATGCAGCCTGTGTTGCACTGATGTTTACAAAAATGATCGCTCCCAATAAAATTGGAATCTGTATAAGACATGCCGCACGGGTAAACATGCCGATGGTTAAAAAAAAGCCGCCTAAAATATGTGCAAAGGCTACATAATGCGCCATCAGAATAATAACAAACTCACCAAAAGGCGAAGTAAGTTTCATCAGGCTGATCAGGTCGCTGGTGTTGCGGAGAAAATCAACACCCTTATAACAGAGAAAGATTCCTAAAGCTATACGAATAATGTCCAGCCATTTTGGGTGATGCCTGTCACCCCAATACTCAAATTTTTCGAGGAGGTTCATAACGTATGATTTAAAACGTAAATAAAAAGAACTTGTATAAATATAATTCTTTTATGTGTGAGATGCAAGCCCTTCTTTACTTCTTCCTATTGAGCTGTCAGCCTGAGCCTGCCTTTGTCGGCAGACAGGCTTGTCGAAGGCGAGTTACATAAATAAATTATAGCGGCTTCGACAAGTTCAAGCCTAGCAATAACTATTTCTTAGCTATGTGAATTTATGTAGACAATCAGAATGCCAGCTTAATGACTGTATCATCAAGCGTTTCGGGTATCACCACTATCTTTGATTTGTAATTCGGAGCTATCCTGCCATAAAGATTATCCAGTTCCATTACCTGCGCAGGGTAAAGGCTGCACATCCGCAATGCCTCACCCATTTCAATGCCTGCATGGTTTACCAGGTTTTGAAATGCTTTGTACATGGTTAGTGCCGATCCACTGAGGATACTGCCTGCAGTATATTTATCTCCATCCTGTTCATGCTGGTAATAGCCTTCGGTTGTTTTGGTAACTGCATCAGTTATGGCAAAGAGCCTGGAGCCCATGATCTTTTTTGCTATGCGGATGGCTGCATGATCAACATGATGCCCATCAGCAATAATACTTGCCATTATTTTGGAATGATCAAGTGTTGCTCCAACAAGACCGGGATTACGGTGCTGCAAAGGACTCATGGCATTGTATAAATGCGTTACGGCAGTAATGCCGTTATCGAAACTTTGCATGGCCTCTTCATACGTCGCGTTACTATGCCCTGCAAAAATTTTAATGTCATGTGATTGGATAAGGTCAATAATTTCTTTGCTGCAAACTTCGGGGGCAAGCGTAATGATCTTTATAATGCCTTTGCCATACGATAAGAAACTTTCTACTTCTTTTACAGTTGGACTGTGGATCAAAGATTCCACATGGGCGCCTTTTTTCTGCTTGTTTATCCAGGGACCTTCTGCATGCAGCCCCAGTATGCCTTCACCACCTTCCTGCCAATATTGTTTGATAGCATCAATACATGCAAAAAATGTTTCGGGTTTATTGGTAGCAACAGTAGGCATACAAAATGCCGCACCACCGCTGTTGCTGTAGCTGTTCAATTTTTTTAAAGCCTCTGAATCCGGGTAAACAGCAAATAGTTTTTCATGAGCGCCATAGATCTGGAGGTCTATGAAGGCAGGAGCCAGGATGCTGTCAGGAAAATATTGTGTTTCAATATTGACTGGCAGATCGTTGGCAGGTAAAACGGTTTTAATAAACCCATCATCAACGATCACTGCATGGTCATTCAGCCAGTCATCACCTGTAAATATCTTAACTGCTTTAAATGCTTTTGCTGCCATACAAAATTGTGTGGCAGCAAAAATAGCAAAAGAAGATTAAGCTTATTTTATTTTAAAGATAATACCAGCCTGTATAGAAGTAATATCACGGCCAGCTTCTACGTTAAAACCAAAATTAGGGGTTACAAAATAGGATGCACCCACAAAGCCACCAAACACAGGGATCACTTCACTTTGTTTTATCGTTCCATTACGGTAATACCTGTAATTATTAAAACCCACGCCTGCAGAAAGGCCTGCATAAGTATCCAATCCTTTAACTTTCCATCCATAATGCCAGGCAGAACGCCCTGCTACGATGAATGTGTTTGTTTTATAGTCATCGTAATCGTTTCCGTTTGTGTCATAATAGCCTCCGTTCGAAAAAGAAGCTCCCACTTGTCCGCCAAGGGAAATAGTCCCCGGACCTGCATTCCAGAGGCCTACTTCCACAACAGCCTTGGTGCCAATGCCGGAATTATAATAATTATTGTACTCTGTACTTATTCCCACACCTGCACTAAAAGTTACCGTTCCTTTTTCAAAAGGAGCAACAGGAGCAGAAGATTGAGCCGAGATTGTGGCCGATATTGCTATAGCAAGGCCAAATAAAATTGCTGAGATGTTGTTTTGTGTTTTCATGCAAACGACAAAACAAATACTATACCAACGGAGTTTTAGTGAGCTGATTGCTGAGTTAATTTAATAACAAAGCTTTAAATACATATATGTACTGCATTTTTATAAAATGTTTTTTAAAAGGCTGTTCATTTTTACATTAGGAATTTCCCTAACTTTCATCAATGAAGCATTTTAAGTTTTATTCCAAAGCTGATATTTTATCCCTTACCAAAGTGCGCCGCTTTGAAACAAAGATGGGGGAGCGGCTGCAATTTTTAAAGCCCGACAGGGAGTGGCCCGAAGTATTACAGGAATCAACTGCAAAATTTGTGATACTGGGTATACCCGAGGATTTTGGCGTAAAAGCCAACTATGGTGTTGGTGGTACCGATACTGCCTGGCTTTCCTTTTTGGCATCTTTTTTAAATACACAGAGCAACGATTTTTTAAACGGAGAGAATACTTTACTGCTGGGCCATTTTGATTTTGGTGATATTAAATTCTTAATTGAGAACAATGCGTACAATGCCGAAGAAAAGATAAATGCTTACCGCCATGCATTGAATACTGTTGATGAAGAAGTGGAAGACCTGTTGAAAGTAATCGCATCGGCTAAAAAGATACCTATAATTATAGGAGGCGGGCATAATAATGCTTACCCAATAATAAAAGGTGTTGCCAAAGGATTACATAAAGCTGATATGATCGCCCTGTCGCAGATCAATTGTATAAACCTGGATGCTCATGCTGATTATAATGTTGCAGAAGGCAGGCATAGCGGTAATGGTTTCAGGTATGCAGAAGAAGATGGTTACCTGGGTAAATATTTTATGGTGGGCCTGCATGAAAATCATATTACGCAGAATGTTTTAATGGATATTCATAATAATCCTTTCCTGGATTATATCAGTTACGAAGAGATCTTTATACACGAACGTAAAAATTTTATACAGGCAGTTGCAAGTGCAACGGGCTTTACAGAAGACAGCTATACCGGTATTGAAATTGATCTGGATTGTATAGAAAATACTTTAAGCAGTGCGCTTACCCCCAGCGGTATTACGCCATTACTTGCCAGAAAATATATAACGTTTACAGCACAGGATACAAAAGTTGCCTACCTGCATATCAGCGAAGGTGCTACCCAATTAGCTGATGGCCGCAAAGATGAATCAACAGGCAAACTGATCAGTTATTTAGTAAGCGATTTTATAAAAGAACTTACGCAGGATTGAATCATACCATAAAATGAACAAGACCTTTTTTAAAGCCCCTTCTTTTCTTGTAGCTGTTATTGCCATATTGGGATGGTTTGCCTTAGCTGCCCAATTATATCTTATAATACAAAACCGAACTGTATCTGTACCAGAAACCATCATAAGGTATTTTAGTTTTTTTACAATACTCACCAATCTTATTGTTGCAATTTGTGTTACCATTTTATGGATTAAGCCAAGCACAAAATGGGGTAATTTTTTTGCTATCCCATCTGTATTAACAGCCATTACGGTTTACATTACGGTGGTTGGGATTGTTTATAATGTAATACTGCGTTTTTTATGGCAGCCACAAGGTTTGCAAATGTTGGTTGATGAATTGCTCCATACTATAATACCTTTATTATTTATCTTATTATGGATAATATTTGTTCCTAAAAGTGGGCTACGTTACAAGAATGCTTTATCATGGCAGATATACCCCGTCATTTATATTATCTATACTGCCATACATGGAGAAATAACTGGCTATTATCCTTATCCATTTATTGATGTTGGTAAATTAGGCTATAGCAAAGTAATTGTAAATGCCGGAGGATTAATGGTTGCATTTTTAGGGCTTTCATTATTTCTGATCGCTATTGGGAAATTTATGAGTAGGAATAAAAAGTACACATTTTTTTAAAGTTGATCTGCTAATTCTTTTTCTTTAGCTATACCATCTTTGCGCCAAACTTCTTTACCATCTTTAAAAATAATGAACACGGGCAGGGTAGTAACTTTATATTGTTTTAAAATATCCTGGTCTCTTCCGCCATCCACTTTTACTAAGCTGAATTTGCCTTTATTATTTTCTGTAAGGCTTTTTAAAATCGGTTCCATCTGTTTGCAGGGTGGGCACCAGCTGGCACCAAAATCTACCAATACAATTTTAGAACTGCTGACAGCAGCATTCAATTCAGCAATGCTCATTTGTTTTTCATTACTGCTGCCTTCCAAAGGTTTTTCGGCAGCTCTCCAGGCATTTGTACCGCCGGTTAATTCATAAACTGTATATCCTGTCTTCCGCATTTTTGCTGCTGCGGCTGCACTTCTGCCACCGGCAAGGCAATACACATACACGGATTTGTTCTTATCAATATAAGCTATGCGGCGCTCAAATTCTTTCTTATCATTCCAGTCGGCCTGTAATGCATTTTTGATATGGCCTGTAAAGAATTCCTCCGGTGTTCTTACATCCAGTATCTGAATGTTTTCTTTGGTTGCGATTTCTTTTTCAAACTCGGCTGCCGTTAAACTTGTTTTTGTTTGTGCAGTGCAGGAGAAAATGAGCATTGCAGATAAAAGCGTGCTCACAAAGGTTTTCGAAAATCTCATCTGTATATTTTTTTTGCAAATTTACTTTAATAATTCCTTTAACTCGGTATCAGAAACTGTTAATAAATTTACTTTTGTTAATCGCCTTGTCAATTCCCTCC
>JAYUYX010000204.1:0-9771 GCA_043752205.1 Chitinophagaceae bacterium | reverse complement strand
AGCGCATTAATACAAGTTTTTTTTAACCAACATAAATTCACAATTATGAATTTTTTCTTATTAGAAGCAATCGCTAACGCAGGTGGTGCTATCGGAGCAGGACTTGGTGCTATCGGTGCCGGTGTAGGTATCGGTCAGATCGGTAAAGGTGCATTGGAATCAATTGCACGTCAACCGGAAGCAATCAACGACATCCGTAGTAACATGATCCTTACAGCTGCACTTGTAGAGGGAGCAGCCCTGTTTGCGATCATCATCGGTTTCTTAGCGATGGTGCTTTAAAAACCTTTACTGCATCCAAAGTACAGGACGGAGGATGCAGTAATTTTTATCCCCGGCAGCTTGCACTGAGCGCAGTCGAAGTGTCGAAGGGGCGGAATTAAATTTCGAGCGAAGTCGAGAAATTTAAAAAACAAATTGAACATTAGAATTCTTTATTTTATAAATACTATAAAATGCAATTATTAACACCGGCCTTCGGCCTTATCATCTGGACGCTTTTAGCCTTCCTTATTGTTTTTTTCCTACTGAAAAAATTTGCATGGCCTGCTATCATTGGCGGTTTGGCAACACGTGAAAAAAATATTGCTGATTCTTTGGCTACTGCTGAAAGGATTAAACTTGAAATGGCCCAAATGAAGAATGACAATGAAGCCATTCTTACACAGGCTCGTGAAGAGAGAGCCAGCATGCTTAAAGAGGCTAAAGAGACAAAGGATAAAATGATATCCGATGCCAAAGAAGAAGCTAAAGTGCAGGCAAATAAGATCATCACCGATGCCCACGCCTCTATCCAGAATCAGAAGATGGCCGCCCTTACCGAAATTAAGAACCAGGTAGGTAGTCTTGTACTGGAAGTAAGTGAAAAAGTATTGCGTAAAGAATTAAGCAATAAAGCAGAGCAGGAGAATTATATTAAAACCCTGGCTGCGGAAGTAAAATTAAACTAAGCTGTTAGCTATTAGCTGTTAGCCGTTAGCAAAACGGGATCAGCTAAAAACTAATTGCTAAAAGCTATAAAATGAATAATCCCCGTTTAGCAGGCCGTTACGCCAAAAGTTTACTTGACCTGGCAACAGAACAAAACCAGGTTGATGCTGTATATGCCGATATGAAGTGGTTGCACAAGATCTGCAAAAGCAATCCCGATTTTGTGAATGTACTCCGTAGCCCGGTTATTAAACCGTCTGCAAAAGAAAAAATATTGGAATCGATCACTAAGGAAAGAGTGAGCAAACTTACTTCTGCCTTTGTACAGTTATTGGTGCGTAAAGCAAGGGAAACCAATTTACCTGAAATAGCCAGCACTTATATTGACCAGTTTAATAAACTGCGTAATATCCATAAAGTAAAGATCACCACTGCAGAGCCCATTACTGAAGAAATGCAAGCCACCATCATGGCCCAGGTAAAAGAAACAGCAACTGCAGGACAAACATTTGAAATTGAAACACAGGTAGATAACGAACTCATAGGTGGTTTCTTATTGGAAACATCCGGTACTCTGGTTGATGCCAGCATTTTAAGAGACCTGAAGGATATTCAAAAGCAGTTTATGAATAATGATTATTTGCACAGGATAAGATAAAAAATATTGATACGAAATTCAGAAGGCTGTTACGTTTGTAGCAGCTTTTTTATTGTTTCGAATTACCGAATTCTGAGTTGTAGCATTTCAATAATTTTTGCAACACATTGCAACTTCAAATGATAAGGTATTCTTGAAGCATTAGTTTCAAAATATTTAAATATCCTATCAAAAAGAATTTCCAGATTATATTGCCTGATAATTTCTATCTTATTTGACCCGAAATCTTTTAAGTACAATTGCTGCAAAGCATTTGAAGTTAAAGGTCTAAAAATAAAAATTCCAAACTCTGGTTGTGAAGAATCAAGAATATTCTCATGATAAATTAACGGCATTCTATAATCCGTCGTATCCTTTAATCCTTCTAAATAGAATTTTTTTATTTGTGAATACACAGCGGAGGTATCACTTATAAGTACAAATTGAGCATTTGCTAATTTAAAAAAAGTAGAAAATAGGATTAGGAGATATAATTTTCTCATTAGTATTCGGCTTTGTAAAACTATGATGAATCTATTCAGATTTTTACATAATTAGTTTCTATAGCAGTATTCAATATCTTAAAACCCAAACACCGGCGTCTTTATATCATGGTAAAACAAAAATGTCCATTTCTCCTTTTCACCCTGCTCCCACCATTGCTGCCTTAGCTCCATACATTTGCGTCCATCAAAATCGTACTTGGCAATAAATTTATTTTTCATTTGCTGTAACTGAGGTGCCACATCGCCACCGAAGAATATTGTCTGTCCCTCTTCCTCTATCCAGAATACCTGGTGAAAAGGACAATGAGCACCTGTTACTTCGTACTTAATATAATCATCAATGTTGCCGTTGCCCTGGGTAAATACTACCTGGTCGGTCTGCCCTAATATTTCAAATTCTGAGGGGGTGTAAGATGGTTTGCCTTTTGCCATCGCAAAATCAAACTCATCTTTATTTACATAATACTCAGCATTTGGAAAGCTCATGAATTTTTGGTTCAGTACCTTATCTTCTTTACTTACTCCGCCGCTATGGTCTTTGTGTAAATGGCTTACCAATACCTTGGTAATCTCCATCGGCCCTATTCCGTTATCCAGTAAATTCTGGTGAATTTGCATTGCGCCATCGGGATTGCTAAAGCCCAGGCCGATATCAATAACAATAATATCTTTTGAGGTAATAATGGCAAAGGGCTGTATCTCTACCAATATGCTGCCAACGGGGCGTTGCTGCAGGTTATCTTTAAATGTATCAAAGGGCACGAAGACTTTTGTTGTATCAATGGTAAAAGCACCCTCGCTGAGTGGAATTATTTTCATAGCCCACCCCCTAACCCCTTGAAGGGGGAATTTAGATCTTGAGAATTCTGAGGATCATTATAATATAAAGTTGGGAACATAAGCGTTAAAAAAAATTAGTAATCACCTAAAGTTTCGGGTAACTGATCTAGAGCTTTTTTGAGCTGCTCGTCATTAGGTGCTATGCCGTGCCATTCGTGGCTGCCAACCATAAAATCAATTCCCTGGCCCATTGCTGTCTTCATTAAAATAACGACAGGCTTTCCCTTGCCAACAAAGCTTTTAGCGTTGTTTAAACCAGCAATAACGGCATCCATATCATTACCATCCATTTCCAGTACCAGCCAGTCAAAAGCTTCGAACTTGGCTTTTAAATTACCCAGGTTCATTACTGAATGGGTAGGCCCGTCTATCTGCTGGCCATTCCAATCTATAGTAGCAATAAGGTTATCTACTTTTTTATGTGCAGCAAACATAATGGCTTCCCAGTTTTGTCCTTCATCCAGTTCACCATCACCATGCAGTGAATAAACTATATTATCATCATTATTTAGCTTTTTAGCTAAGGCGGCACCTATCGCTACGCTCATGCCCTGTCCTAATGAACCGCTGGCAATGCGAACGCCTGGTAAATGCTCATGAGTTGTAGGATGGCCCTGTAAGCGGCTGTCCATTTTTCTAAAAGTTTTTAACTCTTCAACAGGAAAATAGCCACTACGTGCCAAAGCACTATAAAAAACTGGCGAAATATGCCCGTTGCTTAAAAAGAAAAGGTCTTCACCCACTCCATCCATATTGAACTTAGGGTCATGTTTCATCACCTCAAAATACAGCGCTGTAAAGTACTCGGTACATCCTAAAGACCCGCCCGGGTGGCCGCTTTGCACAGCATGAACCATTCTTACAATATCCCGGCGTATTTGGGTTGCAATATCTTTTAAATTAGCCATGCAGTTTGTATAAATTTTAAGGTTTGTAGAAAAGGTATATTGGCTGCAAATCTACTTTAAAATCACCTCCAATCAAAGTAAAATATGGCTGCATTGGCCTTACGTTGATAATAAGAATAAAAATATATCGTTTATTGACAGGAATTGTTACCAAAACATCATTTTTAAACGAGAAAAGTGGTCAATCACGCAACGATTTTGATACTTGTGGAGTCTATCAAATGATTTTAAGTTTTTATCCTCGAAACATATTTAATACTTTTGCAGTATAATAGAAAGAACAAATAAAAGGAATGGATAATATTTTATTAAGTGCGGCTTTGGCTTTTTTAATTACATTTTTTGCTATACCTGTAATAATCCAGGTTGCTAAGGATAAAAAACTGTTTGATGAGCCAGATGAACGTAAAGTTCATAAAAACGTGATCCCTACATTAGGGGGGTTGGGCATTTTTGCCGGTTTTATCATTGCCACCCTTATGGGTGTTCCTTCAGGAATTACATCTGAATTACAATATTTTGCCGCTGCCACTACTGTTATATTTTTCCTGGGTATTAAAGATGATATTTTAGTATTATCGGCCAGTAAAAAATTTATAGGGCAGCTTATAGCAGCAGGTATCATTATTAA
The DNA here is from genome assembly GCA_043752205.1 of Chitinophagaceae bacterium. GTDB lineage: Bacteria > Bacteroidota > Bacteroidia > Chitinophagales > Chitinophagaceae > Ferruginibacter. The sequence continues at coordinate 5,319 of JAYUYX010000204.1, read as the reverse complement.
ATTCGGAGGGGTTCAGTTAACCAATATGCATGGCTTTTTAGGCATTCACGAAATACCCCATATTGCAAGCATCGTCATTTCCCTCTTTACTATAATTGTAATTACCAATTCATTCAACCTCATAGACGGCGTTGATGGACTTGCAGGAAGCCTTGGTTTATTAACAACCCTGGTTTTTGGTACATACTTTTTTTATGCAGGCCAGTTAACGTATGCAGTAATGGCTTTTGCACTTGCAGGCAGCACAATTGGTTTTCTAATTTATAATTTTTCTCCGGCCAAGATATTTATGGGTGATACGGGTTCCCTTTTGTTGGGATTGGTAAACTCCATCCTGGTTATAAAGTTTATTAATGTAGCAGGTAATCCTGAATCCAGTTTTCCGATAGAGGCAGCACCTGCCATTGGCTTTGCAATACTAATGATTCCACTCTTTGATACCCTTCGTGTTTTTGCATTAAGGATTCTTGCCCGCCGCTCACCTTTCAGCCCCGACAGGACTCATGTGCATCATTTTTTATTGGACCTTGGTTTTACGCACCGTATGGTTACGATTACCTGTGTGCTGGTTAATATTACTTTTATCAGCATGGCATTCTTTCTGCGCAATTTGGGTACCACTACGGTTTTAGGTGTATTGCTATTATCAGCATTTGTTTTTATCGGCATCATTTATTTTAGCCGTCCTAAACATAAAATTTTGGTATCTAAAAAAATGGAAAAGGCGTCTATTATTAAATCCCATAAGATCCTTTCCCTGGCAGGCGAAGCCGTTGAAGCTGATTGATCAATTTCATTTTACACAGCTCCTTTTAATTAACGTAAGTTAAAATTTAACTGTTTTAACTATATTCGTTTTAAGCTAAACTGAATTCCACCGGTTTTTTATAGCTTTACGCCAATTAATATTAAAAAGTATGCCAGTAGAAATAGATACAATTATTAGTGATACAGATGCCGCAATGTTAAAAGCATTAAACCACCTGGAGAGCGAGTTAGTTAAGATACGTGCCGGTAAAGCAAATCCAACTATGCTGGATGGTATTATGGCTGATTACTATGGTAACCCTACCGCTATCAACCAGATCGCAAATGTTTCAGTGTTAGATGCAAGAACTATCTCTGTTCAGCCATGGGAGAAAAATATGCTGCAGGCAATTGAAAGGGCTATTACCATGGCCAATATTGGCATCAATCCTCAAAATGATGGCAATATTATTCGTTTGTTTTTGCCCCCGTTAACAGAAGAGAGAAGGAAAGAACTAGTTAAAAGATGTAATGCCGAGGGAGAACATGCCAAAATAGCCATGCGTAATATTCGCAGGGATAGTATTGAAGGGATCAAAAAGTTACAAAAAGACGGCTTAAGTGAAGACATCAGCAAGGATGCTGAAAAAGAAGCACAGGATATCACTGATAAATATATTTCATTAATAGAAAAACATTTAGAGGCAAAAGAAAAAGAGATCATGGCGGTGTAGCAGAATTGCATACATTTCTTTGCCAACTAAAGTATTAACCTTAACTAATGCAATCTGCCAGAGAACTATGGTTCTTACTTCTTTCTATCCCCCTTTACAGTATTTTGATAGGGGCTGAGATCGTGTTCAGCAACTGGAAACATAAGAATTTCTATACACTAAGAGACACCGTTCAAAACATTTACCTTACTTTATTGAATGCCGGACTGGATGGCTTGATGCGCTGGCTGTTCTACATAAGTGTACTTGCATGGACTTACCAGCATCATGTTTATCGTTTTGAAAATGTATACATTTATTGGTTTGTATTATTTATACTGGTCGATCTTGCTTTTTATTTTGAACACCGCATCGATCATTACTGCAGATTGTTTTGGGCGGTTCATGTAACACATCACTCGTCGGCAGAATTTAACCTTACTACGGGTTTCCGTTCCTCTGTTTTTCAGCCCGTTTACAGGTTCATTTATTTAACTCCCATTGCCTTACTGGGATTTACGCCGCTGGACATTGTATTCATGTATTCAGCTACCCAAACGTATGGTATATTGGTGCACACACAATACATCAACAAAATGCCACGTTGGTTCGAATTTTTTTTTGTAAGTCCCAGCCACCACCGTGTACACCATGCCAGTAATGTTATTTATCTCGATAAGAACATGGGCATGTGCCTGATCATCTGGGATAAACTCTTTGGCAGTTTTCAGGAAGAACTTAAAGAAGTACCGGTAAAATATGGGCTTACCAAGCCAGTTGCAAATGACGCCAATCCTATAAAGATCGTTTTTCACGAATGGCAGAGTATGATAAAAGATGTAAGCAGAAAGACTTCTTTGAGTACTAAGCTGAAATATATTTTTATGCCCCCCGGCTGGAGCCATGATGGCAGCACAAAAACGGCGAGGCAAATGCGTATAGAAGCAAAACAGCAACCTAATTCCTGATGGTGCTGTAAGTTTATTTATACCTGCCCACGCTTTTACTTAACTTTATCGCTCATCTTATTTCATAATGTATGTTCCAGGAAGCAATAGAAAAAGTTTTACAGTTTACACGCCCCCTGCATAGTATTTCCAGAACTTACAGCGGTCTGGTTTTACCCGGTAGCTCTACATTCTTTTTTGTAAATGACAATGGTGTTGCCATTACCTGTAAACATGTAATGGATCTGATACCTGCTGCAGAAAATATCAACCAGCAATATGCAAAATATAAAGCTGAAAGGGATAGTATACCCAATGACGGAAAACAAAAAAGAAATATACAGGGTCTTCAGTTAAAATATAAATACCTGCCCGAGACTACAGTACAGTTAAAGAATAATTTCTTAAACTGCTTTGATACAATACAGGAAATTACCTGCCATGCTCATCCTACCCTTGACCTTGCAATTTTAGAATTCAAAGGATTTAATAAAACATTTTACAACGGGCATGCTACTTTTATTAAAGACAGCAGCAAAATAAGACAGGGCAAAACCCTGGGCCGCATTGGATTTCCTTTTCCGGAATTTAATAATTTTAAGCATAATCCCGAAGTAGATGATATTGAATGGACGGATACTGGAAACATCAATTCTCCATCCTTTCCCATTGATGGTATTGTAACGAGGTTTGTGGCACAACCAAATATTGGTATTACAGGCATTGAAATGAGTACCCCAGGCCTGCGTGGACAAAGCGGTGGACCGCTCTTTGATACTGATGGGAAAATTTATGGTATGCAACATGCTACTAATCATTTACACCTTGGGTTTGATATGAAGGACTTTGAGATCATTAATAACGGGAAGAAAAATAAAATATCAAACAATCCTTTTTTACACGTGGGAATCTGTATACATGTTGACAGGATAAAAGAGTTTCTTAAAGAAAAAAATATTGCATTTACTGAAGCTGACTGAGTTTATGCCGTTGAAGGTTTTCGGTTGGCAAGGTATACACCCAGTAAGATCAGTAAGAGGCAGCCAAATTGTTTCCACCCTACTTCTTCGCCATAGATCATCCCCCAGAAATTAGCAATGATGGGAATACCGTACGTTACCATGGAGGCAAATACCGCCCCCGCCCGCTTTACAAGCATATAAAAAATAATCGACGCTAGCGCTGTTCCTAATATACCTAATAAAGCAGCCTGGCCGGTAGAGTATAAAATTCCCGTATCGGTTAAAGGCAGATCAAAATAACCTGTAAAGTACAAGACGATCAACGCCGGGATGGCATTCAGTGTGAGTGCTACTGCAGCTATCTGTAATGATCCAATGTTTTGTAAATTCTTATATACCATATTTACATTAAACCCGTAACAGATCGTAGCTAATATCACGTATGATACATAGATCATGTTCTGGCTTTCCTGCATATTGTCTTTACTCAACAATAATAATATACTACCGGTAAAAGCGATAAGTATGCCGAGTATTTTATTTGCAGATGTTTTGGATCGAAAAAATAAAGCGCCGGCTATGATCACAAAAATGGGTGTTAATGAATTAAGCGTACCTGCCAGGGCGCCATCTATACCGAGTTCCGCAACGCAAAATAAATAAGCAGGTAACAGGCTGCCCAAAACACCCGACATAAAAATTATACCTAGTTTGTTTTTAGGAACGTTCTTAAAATGTTTAATGGCAGAAGGAAGTAAGACAATACCTGAAAACACGATTCTTAGGGAAGCCACCTGGAATGCGGACAGGTGCAGCAATCCTTCCTTCATCATGATAAAGCTGCTGCCCCATATGATGGACAGCACAATAAATATAAACCAGTTTAAAAATCCTTTATTCACTTTATTTTAAGTTGGCGCAAAGTTGATGCTTTTATATAAATTAAAATAATCTTGTTTTAATCGTTTTGAAATTATCTTTTAAAGCATTAAGTTTAGCTTCTTAATCATTAACCTAAAACAAAAAACTATGGGCATCATTAAAGAATTCAAGGAGTTTGCCATGAAAGGCAGCCTCGTTGACATTGCTGTTGCATTTGTAATAGGTGCCGCATTCGGTAAAGTAATTACTTCCTTCACTGAAGGAATCGTTTCTCCTTTAATTGGTATGCTTGGGGGTGCAGATCTTAGTAAACAAATGTATGTACTTAAAGCAGCTGTGGTAGATGCTTCTGGCAAAGTTATTACAGAAGCAGTAGCTATTAAATGGGGCGATTTTTTAACGGCCATCATTAACTTTATTATTGTAGCTTTTGTTATGTTCCTGCTAATTAAGGCAATCAATAGGATGAAGAAAAAGCAGGAAGAAGTGCCGGCAGGCCCATCATCAACAGATGTATTATTGATGGAAATAAGGGATTCGTTAAAAAATAAATAAATAAAATTTATATAGAAGCAGCCATCGTAATTTGGCTGCATTTTATATTTGAATACTGTTTTTTCCACATTCCATACTGGCACGCTGTATTCTTACAAAACTCTATCAACTTATCAATACATTTGCCCCTGCTTCATAAGCTGATTATTAAAACTATAATATTATTGTGAATACAACATCGTACCAAATTAAGCTAGACCAGTTTGAAGGGCCTTTTGATCTGCTGCTGTTTTTTATTGAAAGAGATGAACTGGATATTTATAATATCCCCATCACCAGGATCACCAACGATTTTTTAGATTTTATCCATAATACCGAAAAACTCAATATTGAGCTCAGCAGCGAATTTATTTTATTCATCAGCACGTTAATGCGTATCAAGGCAAAAATGCTTTTGCCAAGAAAGGAAATTGATGCGGATGGTAATGAGATTGACCCCCGCCAGGAACTCATCAATAAAATACTTGAATATAAAAAGTTTAAAGAAGCTGCCACTAAAATGGCCGAGATGGA
>JAYUYX010000203.1:0-3952 GCA_043752205.1 Chitinophagaceae bacterium | reverse complement strand
TTTTAACCTGTCAATTAATTACCTCACATATCAACAGATCGATAAATCAAAATGGGATGCCTGTATAGATAATGCTAATAATGGTTTGATCTATGCCTACTCCTTTTATTTAGATACAATGGCCCATAACTGGGAAGCGCTGGTGCTGGATGATTATGATGCTGTAATGCCATTAACATGGAATAAAAAATACAGCATTCATTATTTATACCAACCTCCTTTTACAGCATGCCTTGGGGTATTTGGAAAATTATTGACCCCGGAAATACTGAAAGATTTCTTAAACGCTATACCTGCAAAATATAAATATTGGAATATCTATCTTAATTACGGCAACTTATTTAAACTGCAAGGCTTTGACCTGTATGAAAGGATGAATTATGTTTTAAACCTGAACAATAATTACGATCAGCTTTCAAAAAATTACAGGGATAATATAAAGCGTAACATAAAAAAAGCTGACCAACTGCATTTAATCATCAACAAAGATATACCGGTACAAGAAGTAATTACATTGGCCAAAATACAGGCAGGCGGTTTTTCAGAAATGGCATCAACTGACTTTGATAGATTTAAAGTTCTTTACGGATTACTTTACCAAAAAGCTAAAGCCACAACTTATGGTGTGTACACAGGTGAAGGGCAGCTTCTGGCTTCTGCCGTTTTCTTTTTTTCTCACAAAAGGGCCTACTATATTATGGTAGGTAACCATCCCAATGGAAAAACATTAGGTGCATCGCATGCACTCATTAATGCATTCATTAAAGATCATGCAGGAGAAGATATGCTGCTTGATTTTGAAGGAAGTGATATCAGCAGTTTGGCTTTTTTTTACAGTAGTTTTGGGGCGAGGGAAGAAAGATACAGTGCTATTCGCTTAAACAAGCTGCCTACTTATTTGAAATGGATGAAAAAATCCTAGTGGATTCATCATTCGGGCCTTTATGTAAATTACTTTGGTTTAGCATCAAGGGTTTATAAATAAAATTACCTTAAGTTAGTAAGCATATGAAGATCATTCGTTTAAAAATATTAGCCCTTATTTCATTTACATTTTTGCAGACAAAAGCGCAAGAATCTAAAGGATATTTTAACTATGCTGACAGTATTCTTATGATAGTGAATATGTCTCAACAACTTTACAATAAACTTGACACTGCAAAAACACAATTTATTCCCTCAAGAAGCAATTTAGAAATTATTTTTGATAGAGAACTTGACTTTGGCTATAAACACCAGAGAATAAACCTTAAACTCAATTTAAAAAATTTTCAGATTGACTTATTAAAAAGAAATGATACCATTTACGCAAAAACAATAAGGCACTATTACAATCCTTTTGAAATAGATAGCACCACACTTGCTTTTAATTCAAGTATTGACACTATGAGGGTACTAGATTATTTAAACCAAAGAAACAAATTATACAATTCCAATAAATCTTTATACGACTTAACAAAAGAAATATCTAAGTCTGAAATTTTTGCTTTTTACTGTGGAGACGGTTCGCCAGAAACAGATGAAGGGATTAATATCACAAAATTGGTTGACAATAAAAATGCCTATGAACTTTATTTAAAGATTCAAAGTATTTGCATAGAGACACAAGCTTATGGTGTTGCAGGTTTTGACATTATGGCAAGGCGTGAACTTTCAATTCCTACAGATATTAAAAGATTAATCAAACACATAAAAAAGAGAAATTCAGAAACGCTAATATGCAGTGGTTGCATAATAGGGATAATAAAGAAGATATATTCTAAAAGAACAAAGTAAAACACAAATCCTCACTTCACATCAAGCAAATCCTCCTTTTCAGGCGAGCCTCTGCCCGGTTTTGTTCGCCAGATTCCAGCACTCGCCGTGCTAAGGAGCGTTACTTAAATATTTACAAACAAGCGGCGAGTCCTCGCTTGCTCACATTACCTTCCCGCAAGAGACTCGCCTGAGAACTCGATTTATTAATTATCAGCAAGCAAATGCTCCGCTATCAAAAGATCCACGGGCCTTGTAATCTTAAAATTATTCTCCTCCCCTTCTATCAACTGCACTTTTAGACCAAAGGCTTCAACAACAGTTGCTTCATCGGTGAACTTATCTTTATAATCTATCTGGTAGGCGGGCAATAATATTTTACTGTGAAAGGTTTGTGGTGTTTGTACAAGTTTAATTGTATCCCTGTCCAATGCTTCATTTCCCTCTTCGGTAAGCAAACGTATACTGTCGTTGCTGGCAGTAACCGGTATGGCAGAGCCGCTTTCCATAGCTGCCTGGCAACAACGCCGGATGAGATCAGTACTTACTAAACAACGCACTGCATCATGTACAAAAACAATACTTTCTTCGTTAACAAGCTGCAGGCCATTTTGTACGGAATGAAACCTGGTTCTGCCACCAACAGCAATTGTTAAGCGGCTATAATCAAAGAATGCATCAATGATCTCCTGTCCGGCGGCTACATATTCTTCAGGTAGCACTAAAATGATATGGACATCATTGTAAGCCTGCAAAAAAGTATTGATGGTATAAAATAAAACCGGTTTGCCTTTCAACAATAAGAATTGTTTAGGCGTTGTATTATTCATCCGGGTTCCGGTTCCGCCTGCAACTATAACAGCAAATTTTTTCATGGCCCTGTGAAGTTGTCAGACGGCTTTGAGCCGTCAGACAGCTATTTAATCTTTATAAATTCCAATTATCTTTTCACCAGCACTGTTCTGAAATGCCCGGTACATACCCGCACTGTTAAAGATCATAGCAGCATTACCTTTAGCATCCACACCAATCATGCCGCCCTCGCCTTCCATCTTCACCAGCTTTACATTTACTACTTCATGCATTGCTTCCTGCAAACTCATGCCCTTATATTCCATTAAAGCACTAACGTCGTATGCTGCTACAGCGCAAATGAACGGCTCACCATGGCCGGTACAGCTTATTGCACAGGTTTTATTATTGGCATAAGTGCCTGCGCCAATTAAAGGACTGTCGCCAATGCGTCCATATTTTTTATTGGTCATACCCCCGGTACTTGTTGCACCGGCAATGTTTCCATTGATATCACATGCTACAGCACCAACGGTTCCAAATTTTTTATCTTTCATCAGCTCATCTACTCCTTTGTGGGTATGATCCAAAGAGTAATTATCGCTATCCCTTATTTCCTTCCATTGGTCGTACCTGAACTGGGAGAAAAAATATTCATCAGGTTCTAATTTTATGCCCTGTTTAATAGCAAAATCATTGGCACCTTTTCCACTTAAAAAAACATGATTACTATTCAGCATTACTTCGGTTGCCAGTTCAATTGGGTTTCGCACATTTCTTATTCCCGCAACAGATCCTGCCGAAAGGTCTTTGCCATCCATGATAGCAGCGTCCATTTCCTGCACACCTTTTTTGGTAAATACAGAACCTCTTCCTGCATTGAACAAGAGATTATCCTCTAAAACAACGAGAGCCGCCTTAACCGCATTAACTGCAGATCCTCCTTCTTCAAGAACAGCATAACCGGCAGCAAGCGCTTCTTCAAGCCCTGTTATATATGCCTTTTCAAGGTCAGCAGTCATATCCTCTTTTAAGATCGTTCCGGCGCCTCCGTGAATGGCTAATGAAAATTGTTGCATACGTGTTATTGGGTATTAAAATGTTGCCCAAAAATATCTAATTTCCGTGCATAAACCATCTACATTTTTTATTTACATGCTTAAAAGAAAATTAACTGCCGGAGATTACCTGTTAATAATAGTAAACCTTATCCCATTATACGGTGTATGGTTTGCAGAGTGGAAAGCTGCAGAGGTTTTTTTAGTGTACTGCCTGGAGACTGTGATCATTGGTATTGCGAACGTATTTAAAATGGCCTGTGTTACCATTTTTGTAAGAAAACGAGATGTATGGGAAAACAATGGAAGCAATACTATGCAAAGCGGGTGGTTCTTTATATTCTTTT
>JAYUYX010000202.1:0-9853 GCA_043752205.1 Chitinophagaceae bacterium | reverse complement strand
CAAAGTCCTGTTGACAGTCGTTTACAGGCGATAAAAGAAAAAATAAAAAACATCAAGACAGAAGAAATACAAATACCAGCCACTTTTGATGCATTGAGCAAGTTGTATAAAAATGGGCTGCGGGTTTTATATACAGAACTCATGGAAAAAATGAAAGCATTTGACGAATATTTTCATTCAAAAAGCTTTTCCTGGTATTGTACCAATAAACATTTCAGCAGGCTGGAGGATGTTGATGCATTCTGGCAATCAGAAGAAAACCTCCGGCAGATTATTGAGTTTCGGTTTCAGATACGGTTTGAAGGTTTTAAAAAAGCGGGTACAGAACATTGCAATGTTTCACACGAGTTAATATTCAGAATAGATACATACAATTATGGCTTTACACTGGTAAATTATAACAACCAGCAGGCATTTTTAAGAAAACTGTATCATCAACCGCTGACCAGTGAGGATAGAACCATGATCATCAATTTAATTAAGAATCAAACTATGGATGATATTGAAAGGTTTTTGGAAAGGATAAAAGAAGATAAATGAGTTATAAACTAAAAACACTGATCGTTTAAAATGACACTTACCGAAAACCAGACTACAGAAGTAAAAGAGGCTATTGCATCTGCACTGGAACAAGTTTATAATATCGATTTTTCCCTAATTCAAAAACGAGCGCATGAGCGTTCAATAGCTTTTCGGTTTGGACTTTATTTTTCTGATACAATTGCTCAAACATCATTTGGAAATGATGACGAACTAACTATTGATTTTGATTACAACCGCAATGGGGAAGGCATAAAAGATATGAATGGCTTTTCTCTAAGTCATGGTGTTTATCCGGATATTATTCTTCATCGCAGAGGGCTTAACGACAAGAATATAGTTGCCTTGGAGTTTAAGGGTTATTGGACAGCTGAAGGAAGAGATGATGAGAAGTTAAAAGGATTTACACATCCGACAGAGAATGATTATCAATATGGATTAGGAGTATTTATTCTGATAGGAACTACCTTAGATAATTGTGAAATAGGTTATTATAAAAACGGTGATATAGAATGAGTAATTGGAAAACATATAGACTTGAGGAAATAGCTTCTGTTCAAACAGGCCCATTCGGAAGTCAGCTACATCAAGCTGACTATGTGGAAATTGGAACGCCAATAATTACAGTTGAGCATTTAGGAGAAAATAGAATTACACATAATAACCTGCCAAGAGTTTCTGACGATGATAAAAAGCGTTTAAATAAATATTGGCTAAGAGAAGGCGATATAGTTTTTAGCCGTGTTGGAAGTGTTGACCGGAGAGCATATGTAAAAGAAGATGAGGATGGCTGGTTGTTTTCTGGTCGTTGTTTGCGTGTTCGCCCAAAAGAAAATGTAAATGGGAAATATCTTTCCTATTTTTTTGGGTTAGAAGATTTTAAAAGGAAAATAAGAAGTATTGCGGTTGGGGCAACCATGCCTTCACTTAATACTTCAATAATGAATAATATTGAAGTCCTTTTACCCGAAGACACAAATCTTCAATCCCAAATCGCCTCCATTCTCTCCTCCCTTGATAACAAAATAGAACTCAACCTTCAAATGAACCAAACCTTGGAGAAAATGGCACAAACTATTTTTAAAGAATGGTGCTGTTTAGAATCTGATGATGTTCCCAATGGATGGTCATTTAAAAAGCTATCTGAAGTTGCAGAAGTAACATCAAGCAAAAGAATTTTTATGGAAGAGTATGAGCAAACCGGGATTCCATTTTATCGTGGCAAAGAAATTACACAGTTATCAAAAGGAGAAAGTATTAGCACTGAATTATTTATTTCAGAAGAAAGGTACAACGATATAAAAAATAAATTTGGAGTGCCAATTATTGGAGATATTTTAATAACATCGGTAGGTACGATAGGTTCTGTATGGCTTGTTGATAATGATATGCCTTTTTATTTTAAAGACGGAAACGTCACATGGGTTAAAGACTATAAAACAAATATTAGTGGGGATTTTATCTTTCAATGGCTCCAAACAAAAAACGCAGTAGAACAAATAAAATCTGTAACAATAGGAAGTACACAACAGGCTCTTACGATATCTGCTTTAAAAGGTCTTGATATACCTGTTCCAGATGATAATACCATTTTTAAAATTATTAAACAATTGAAAACCATTAATACAAAACGAATAAGCAATGCATTACAAATTAAAACCTTGACCCAAATCCGGGACAGTCTATTACCCAAACTAATGACTGGAAAGATTGAAATTAAAACTTTGATAAATGATTGATATTAAAGAACTGGCATTAGAAATTGCAAACAATTTTTCTAAAATGAAACTTTTAGAGATAGAGTATTTAAATGGAGAAATGATCATTGGGCAAGTAGACAGAGTACCTGATGATCCTATGATTATTCACATCATGCAAAGAATTGTAAGAGTTAGAGAAAATCCAATACATTTATTAAACTATCACACACTTAGAAAAGTAACAATTACATACTATCAAACAGGGCAAAGAGTATTTGAATAATGAACAGCATCACTGAAAATGAAATAGAAGAAATCGCAATCAACTACCTGCAATGTTTGGGTTATACATACCTGAACGGGCTGGTAATGTCGCCTGATGGTGAACACCCTGAAAGGCAGTACAATGAAGTGGTGCTTGTTACCCGTTTGCGTGATGCCATTGATAAACTCAATCCTGTGCTTTCGCAGGATGCCAAAGAAGATGCACTTAAAAAACTGTTGCGTTCCGAGAGCCCCAATGCCTTAATTAACAATGAAAACTTTCACAAGCACCTTACTGAAGGGGTTGATGTAGAAGTAAGAACCGCAGACGGTATTAGAGGCGAGAAAGTTTACATTGTAGATTTTGACCAACCCGAAAATAACGAGTTTTTGGCCGTAAACCAGTTCACCATTATTGAGGGCAATCAAAACAAAAGGCCCGATATTATTTTATTCATCAATGGTTTGCCCTTGGTGGTTATAGAATTGAAAAATGCAGTAGATGAAAACGCCACCATCAAATCGGCATTCAACCAACTGCAAACCTATAAGCAAGCCATTCCTTCGCTTTTTACTTTCAACGAACTGATGATTGTAAGTGATGGCTGGGATGCCTTGTGTGGAACTGTTACCAGTAATTTCGGCAGGTTTATGAGCTGGAAAACAAAAGACGGAAGAACAACTGCTGACACACTTCAACCGCAAATGGAAGTGATGTTTACTGGTATGTTGAACAAACAAACGCTGCTGGACTTAATCCGCCATTTTATTGTATTTGAAAAGAGCAAAGACAAGACGTTGAAAAAAGTAGCGGCTTATCATCAATACTATGCAGTAAATAAAGCGATTGAAAGTACTAAGATCGCAACAGGCTTTTCCTCCCTCTCCTTTGGAGAGGGCCGGGGTGAGGCTGGCGACCGCAGGGCGGGTGTAGTGTGGCATACACAGGGAAGTGGCAAAAGTTTGAGTATGGTATTTTACACAGGAAAATTAGTATTGGCATTAGACAATCCAACAATTGTGGTGCTTACCGACCGTAACGACCTGGACGACCAACTATATGAAACCTTTACAAACTGCCAACAACTTTTACGGCAAGAACCACAACAGGCAGAAGATCGCAGGCATTTAAGAACTCTTTTAAGTGTGGCTTCTGGTGGTATTGTATTTACTACCATTCAAAAGTTCATGCCTGTTATCAGTGATATTGTTCAGCCTGATAATGCGGTGCAGGAACCAGCTGTTGAATACATTGGTGCAGATATTAAAGCATTAAGCGAACGTAAAAATATTGTGGTGATTGCAGATGAGGCACACCGCAGTCAGTATGATTTTTTAGATGGCTTTGCCAAGCATTTGCGTGATGCTTTGCCGTATGCCTCTTTTATTGGTTTTACAGGTACACCTATTGAAAGTACCGACCGTAACACCCAGGCTGTTTTTGGAAACTATGTTGACATTTATGATATTCAGCAGGCAGTAGATGATCATGCCACTGTTCCCATTTTTTACGAAAGCCGTTTGGCTAAAGTGCATTTTGAAGAAGATGAAAAAGTAAAATTGGATGAACAGTTTGAAGAACTGACCGAAGGCGAAGAGTTTAGCAACCGCCAGCAATTGAGAGCCAGGTGGACAAGGTTAGAAGCCATTGTGGGTAATCCAAACCGCATTAAAAAAATTGCCGAAGATTTGGTGTTCCACTTTGAACAACGCAATTCGGTATTAGATGGTAAAGCGATGATTGTTTGCATGAGTCGGAGAATATGTGTTGAACTGTACGAAGCGATTATTAAAATAAGACCACTCTGGCATTCAGGCGAAGATGAAACAGGAACAATTAAAGTAGTAATGACCGGCTCGTCAAGCGATGCATTACATATGCAACCACATATTCGCAACAAGCTAAGAAGAAAAGCTATCGGTGAGCGATTGAAAAATCCAACTGATAGTTTGAAATTAGTAATAGTAAGGGATATGTGGCTTACCGGTTTTGATGCACCTTGCCTGCATACTTTGTATGTTGACAAGCCAATGCGGGGACATAGTTTAATGCAGGCCATTGCCAGGGTAAACCGGGTTTTTACTGAAGGAAAAGAAGGCGGGCTGGTTGTTGATTATTTAGGTATTGCACAGGAACTGAAACATGCTTTGGCAGAATATACTGCAAGTGGCGGCGAGGGAAAACCAACACTTGACCAGGAACTGGCAGTTGCTAAAATGCTGGAACTGTATGAGGGAATTGAATACCAACTGAGGCATTTTGACTGGAAAAAATTCTTTACGCTGACACCGGAAGAAAAATTAAAGTTTATTCCTGTTATTGTTGATTATATTTTTAGCCAGGAAAATGGAGAACAGAGTTTTGTTGAGAATACAAAGAATTTATTAAAAGCCTTTGCTATTTCGGTTCCACATGAAAAGGCACTTGCTATAAGAGATAATGTGGCATTATTTCAAGCCATCAAAACAAGGCTGGTAAAAATATCAGACAGGAATGAAGGAGGTAAAAGCGATGAAGAAATGGAAACTGCCATCAAGCAGATCATTTCAGAAGCCATTACAGCAGAAAAAGTAATTGACATTTTTGATGCAGCAGGGTTAAAGAAACCCAGTATTGAGATCTTAGATGAACGTTTCTTACAGGAACTTAAGGATTTACCGCAAAAGAATTTAGCGGTTGAGTTATTGAAAAAATTACTTAAAGACGAAATAAAAAAGCGTACTAAAATAAATTTAGTTGAGAGTAAGAAATTTTCGGAAATGCTTGAAGATGCAATCAAGCGCTACCACAATGGTATGATTGACACAGTTGAGTTTCTAGAAAAAGTGCTAATTCCTTTTGCAGAAGAACTTAAAGCAGCAGACAAGAAAGGCGAAAAGCTGGGACTTGATTTTAGGGAATATGCTTTTTACACAGCACTCGAAGTAAACAACAGCGCAGTTTCAATACTTGGAGACGAAACGTTAAAACACATTGCACAAGAGCTATTAAAAACTGTTCGTAACAGCACAACTATTGACTGGACGATAAAGGAAAGTGTACAATCAGGATTAAGGCGAAACATTCGCAGGATATTGCGGCTACATGGCTACCCGCCAGACTTACAGGAGAAAGCTGTGGAGACAGTAATTACTCAGGCAAAAATGCTTGCCGAAGATTTGTTAAATGATGATGATAAGTAAAGGCAGGAACAAGTCCTGCCTTTGAACTATGCTACTTTTTTAATTGAAGTTGATTTTTTAAATGCTTCCCTTTCTTTTTTTCTTTTTTCTTTTTCATTGAATCTCTGCCTCCATATTTTACTTTCATATTCATCATATTCTTTTTGTTTTTTTATTAACTCAATTATTTCTGTACAATCTTCAATGTAACTGAATTGATAAACGGAGCTTTTAAAATGAACGAAGAAGTTACCGAAGCAAGGTTTACCACTGTCCGCCTGCATAGCCCGAAGCCCATATATGCCTGCATATTCAGGCTCATTTTTGTTCCATCTGATAATACGACTTTGAACCAGTGTACAATTATTCTCAATTAATTTTTCAAACTGCCAACCCGGCAAATAAAATACACGGTTAAGTTTAATTTCTTCCTGCTCGGTTGGTTTTGGCGAAGCTTTAATTACTCTTTTCATAAAATTATTTTTATTGTTAAAAGAGTATGAATGTATAATTTTTAATGAGAGGTTCGTATAAGTGCAAGTTCAACCTCAATGGCGCAAGTGCTCAAGCCCGCAATTATTATAACAGGAAGGCAAGGGACCACTTGTGTCTTTTAATTTTTCCGAATTGCATCCGGGTCTTATGAATGAAAATTTCCGCAACGATATGATTGATTGGTTCGTAAGTGAACCATAGCTTATGGTGAGTTTTAAACTCAAAACCAACTTATCTTTATCAGAGATAAGGGCTAGATTTAGATTATTTTTTTTCTAAACTGGCTTCTTCAATATTCTCTTTCTCCTTCACAACCTTCTCCGGCATCAGCCAATTTATCAGATCCAACGCAGGCCCTGTCATAAAAGTTGTAACCAATGCCATCAATACCATCATGGCAAATATCTGTGGGGTAAGTATGCCCAGGTCGTAACCGATATTTAAAACGATGAGCTGCATTAATCCACGGGTGTTCATGAGTACACCAATAGAGAGACTGTCCTTCCAGCTTTGTCCTACCATTTTTGCAGCAAGCGCACTGCCGCCAAATTTGCCGGCAACAGCCACCAGTAATACCCAGCCAAAGGTTACCCATAAATGTCCTTCGTTCAATAAACTAATCTGCGTACGCAGGCCGGTGATCACAAAAAATAAAGGCAGCAATAAAATAATGCTGAGGTCTTCTATTTTATCAGTAACTATTTTGCGGAATTCAATACCTGGTGGCATGATAACACCAGCTATAAATGCACCGAACAAAGCATGAATACCGATGATGGAAGTAAGGTAAGATGATACAATAAGCATGAGGAACAGGAATGCGATCACTGCTGTACGCTTATGCTCCTTGTTGGCATAAACATGTTCTAATCTTTTCAATGCAGGCCGAACCAGCTTCAACATAACCAACACATACAATAATGCCAAGCCAATGGTGTATATAGCACTGATCGAAGAGCCTGATTTAACAAGCGCAATTACGGCAGCTAAAATACACCAGGCAGTAATATCATCGGCAGCGGCACAGGTAAGTGCCATGGCGCCCAGTTTTGATTTGGTCATGCCTTTTTCCTGCAGTATACGGGCCAATACCGGAAAGGCGGTAATACTCATGGCAATACCCATGAATAAAGCGAAAGATAAAAACGAGATACCGGCAGGTGCATATTCGTTATAAATAAAATATGCAAGACCCATACCTAGTGTATACGGAATGATGATACTGGCATGACTGATGATAACGGCGCCGTAAGCCTGTTTGCCAATGGCTTTCAGGTCCAGCTCCATACCAATGATGAACATAAAAAGTATAAGTCCTATCTGGCTGATAAAACTGAGTGTGCCCAGCGAAGCGGCAGGAAATAAAAAATTAGTGATCTCCGGAAAATATAAACCAAAAACAGAAGGGCCGAGTATAATGCCGGCTACAATTTCGCCGATAACAGCAGGCTGACCTATTTTTTTGAACAGGAAACCAAACATACGTGCAAAGAATATGATGACGATGATCTGTAAAAGTAAAACAGCCAGGGGTTCTGTAAAATGATGTTTAAAAGATTCGGTAAAAGCGTCAAAGCTATTAACATGGGTATTGCCATTTATTGTTTGCTGGGCATTGAGTGCGGGACTTTGCAATGTATTGCCTTGTATTGCTATCCAGTAAATTACAAGGCCAAGCCCTGCAACTATGATAATATAAAAAAGAGAGCTCCACTTTTTTTGCATTGCAGATATTTTTGTCCTGTTAGTTTGGTGCTGTGGTTTTTAGGTGTTGAGCGCCGGTTTTAAATCTCAAAATACAAATTACCTTTCAACTAAAATGAAACTATGCTGGTTTCCTTTAAAGGTATTATACATCAAAATAGTTTTATACTCCTTTTTTGCTGAAGTTCTTTTAAACATGTGATCAGGCAATTGCTGGTTTTGTAATAGCTGAGTGGCATACCAGAGGCCGGCTGCAGAAGCGGTTGCATATTCACCTGTCATATGCTTATACCGTACAATAGGGATATCAGCAGGCAGCAGTGTTTCGCAGGCATCATAAAATGGCATGTTTCGGTTGTCTCCATTCTCTCCGGAAATGTACAGATCAACAGGCTTACCTGCTTGTACATGCTTTTGCAGGAAAATATGCAATTGTTGCTTTACCAGTTCCACATCCGTAGAATGCAGGGTGTTGATGGCAACAACGCTGGCCACTGCAGCTGCAGCTGCAGTATTTACTACGAACATGTTTGCGCCTTCGCCGGTAATGCAACCAGGACTGTCCGTTTCATACAATACTTTATTGGATACGGCTTCTTTTTTATAAGTGCCTGCCAGGGTTTCAATATTGTAATGGTAGGCCGAAATTTCATCTACACCACCCAGCAAATAACTGTTTGATGGATTTTCATTAAGCTGCATGATGGCATCGATCAATGCATTTTCAAAAGCGTGCCCAAGATGTACATGCGTTATATTGTAACCTTTATTCTTGCTGATCATTCCTAACTGACCCGCAATAACATTACTGGTGCTTTGTACAAAACTGCCGGGCGAAAGTGCACCTTCTTCATATTGAACGATCTGGTTTAAAAATTTTATACAGTCTTCCATGCCCGCATTTCCCGAGCCAATGATTATTCCATTACAATCCGGAGTTTGACTAATTAACGGCAAAGCTGCACCCACGCCCATTCTTATACCCTTACCCATTCTGCGTAAAACACCCGGTGGAATTTGTTCGTATGAGGGTTCAATGGCGGATAATTTTTTATCTACGGGCTCATTGATCAAATCAATATCAGCTTGCAGTAAAGTTTGTTGCGGCGATATACAATATGTTTGATGGATATAGAGCATGATATCAGACTTTTGAAAATACAAGTGAAGAACAATTACCACCAAAGCCAAAAGAATTACTCATCACATGCCGCACCGGCGTTTGCGTATAAGAAGCAACGGGAGATAAACCTGTTGAAGGGATCGGATCCACAAAATGCAGGTGAGGATAAACCTCCTGGTGCATCAAACTAAAAATACTGTACACAGCTTCTATTGATCCGGCAGCACCAAGCGTATGCCCGATATTTGCTTTGGTAGAAACAAAAGCAGGAGGATGATTGAATAAACGGATCATTGCCCTGCTTTCAACCTCATCATTATTTTCGGTTCCGGTGCCGTGTGTATTTATAAAATCGATCTGGTCGGGCGAAAGTTTGGCAAATTGCAATGCACCCTGCATAGAAAGAAATGGCCCGTCTCCCTGTTCTGATAATGATGAAGGATGATAAGCATCATTGGTATTGCAGTAACCGGATAATTCTGCATAAACTTTTTTGCCTTTCACATCTTCTTCTTTTTCCAGAACCAGGAATGCAGCACCCTCTCCTAAATTTAATCCCTTCCTGTTTTCATCAAACGGAGTACATTTATCAGGAGATAAAATATGCAATGCATTAAAACCATTGATCGTAAATTTTGCCAGACTATCGGCACCACCCACTATCGCTCTTTTTGCAAAGCCATTTTTTATCAGCATGGCTCCATACATAATGGCATTGGCCGATGAAGAACAGGCCGTGTTAATGGTATTGATGATACCATTCAATTTATAATGCTTTTGCAGGTACATGCACACAGATGCACAATCGTAAGATGAAGTATAAACAGAACCCTCATGATTTTCATTGGCATCGTTATACAACTCA
>JAYUYX010000201.1:0-22325 GCA_043752205.1 Chitinophagaceae bacterium | reverse complement strand
TAAAAACCGGTCTACTTTTTTTCTTAATTGACCGCTGCCTTTGCCGGGGATGATCTCTACTTCTTTAATTTTTTTATCAATGGCATCTTCAAATGCCTGTAGCAATGCTTTATCAATTGCTTTGCTGTTGTTGTAGATGTCGTGCAGGTCAACTTTTATTCTTGCCATAAATTATTATGCTTCTAATAATCTTATTCCTTCTTTCTCAAAACTTAGCTTACGTTGTTTGTAGAGATTGCCCGTTGTCATTTTAAAGGTCTTCTTGCTCATACCAAAAAAGGAATAGATTTCTTCAGGATCACTTTTGTCATGATAAGGCAGGTAGCCATCATTTTCTTTTAATAACCTAATAATTTTTCCTGTTTCATCTTCTACCCGGTTGTAACCTGGCTTGCCAGCTGCTACATCAATCCTGTAACGCAGATCACCCGTTTTCTCTTCGGGGTAGATCTTTTTTATGAACCCGGTAAATCTGTCGCCTGCAGTAATATTCCTGTAAATTTCATTATGGTGTAAAACACCTGTGTGTTGGTTATTGATGATAACCACATAACCAATATCGGTACGGCGGTAAACAATAAGATCAACTACTTCAAGTTCTTTAACAGTCAGTTCTTCATTACTTAAAAATTGTTCTATTTTTTCTGTAGCGGCTAATCTTCCCGTCTGCTCATCCAGGTATATTTTTACCAGGTACTCACCATTTGGTATCATGCTTTGCTGCTGCTTTGATTTTGGGACAAACAGGTCTTTCATTAAACCATTGTCCAAAAAAGCACCATGTTCTGTTGTACTTACTGTACGCAGTTTTAAAATATCGCCTAATATACCTTTTGGTTTCTGGGTAGTGGCAATAAGGCGATCCTCTCCATCATGATATAAAAATACGTTTACCTCATCCCCAATTTTTGTTCCTGGATGTACAAATCGCTTGGGTAGCAGTATACCTTCGGCGCCATCATCTAAATAAACGCCAAAATCTACTTCCCGTATTACTTTTAAATTATTGTATTCGCCTATCTGAATCATGCCGCTTATTAATAAAAATGTGAACCTGTTATGCCAAAGATACTGCATACCGTAAACAACAGTATTAAATGCAGTATCTTCACCTGATTAAAAAATAATTTACATTGAAGTTTACAGATTTTGGGTTTGACCCCCGGTTGATGGAAGGAATTGATGCCTCTGGTTATGAAAATGCAACCCCCGTACAGGAACAGGTAATTCCGCTGATTATGAGTGGTAAGGATGTTATCGCATCTGCACAAACGGGCACCGGTAAAACGGCAGCTTTTTTATTGCCACTTATCAATAAAATAATAACAGATCCCCACGAAGATCATACAAACAATGCACTGGTGATTGTACCTACCAGGGAGTTGGCTGTGCAGATAGCACAACATATGGAAGGGCTTTCTTATTTCACCTCGGTTAGTTCCATTGCTGTTTACGGGGGTGGGGATGGCAATGCATTTGTTCAGGAAAAAAAAGCATTGAGTCATGGAGCTGATGTAGTGATCTGCACACCCGGCAAAATGATGAGCCATATAAAAATGGGCTATGTAAAAATGGCCGGCCTTAAATATTTAGTGTTAGATGAAGCAGACCGTATGCTTGACATGGGCTTTTATGATGATATTATGTTCATTATAGACAGCCTGCCTAAAAAAAGGCAGAATCTTTTATTTTCTGCAACTATGCCGCATAAGATCAGAGAACTGGCGAGGAAAATTCTGCACCACCCGGAAGAAGTAAATATTTCTATCAGCAAGCCGCCCGAAAAAATTGTACAGGAGGCATTCATTGTTTATGATACACAAAAAATTCCGTTGGTAAAACACTTGCTTAATAAAAAGGATTTTAAATCGGTTTTAATTTTCTGCAGCAGTAAAATAAGCGTTAAACAACTTACCCGTGATCTTAAGCGGGCAAAATTCAATGCTGATGAAATTCACAGCGACCTTGAACAGGATAAAAGGGAAGATGTGCTGATACAGTTTAAAAGCGGGCGCCTTCCCATTTTGGTAGCAACAGATATTTTAAGCCGTGGGATTGATATTGATAATATTGACCTGGTTATTAATTATGATGTGCCTCACGATGGTGAAGATTATGTACACCGCATTGGCCGTACAGCAAGGGCCGCAGCCGAAGGCAGTGCTTATACTTTTGTAACTGTAAAAGAACAGCGTAAATTTTTAAGTATAGAAAAGTTACTGGGCAAACCCGTACCCAAAGCTGTTGTGCCGGCAGAACTGGGCGAAACTCCCGGTTACAATACTGCAACTTTGCATGGGCGGGGAGATGCCAATCAAAAATTCAGCAAGCCAAGGCGTTTTCAAAATAATACAAAGCGTTAAAGTTATTTCACAACTCTCTTTCCGAGGTGATATTTTTGCTCCAGCTGAAATATATTTGTAAAAACAATCCTGATCAGCTCGGCTTCACACATATTAAACAGTCCTGTAGAATACCTGCACGGAATAACTACTTTTAAAGGAGACCTTTTAAGAAAGGAACTCAGCCTGTTTACCTTTAAAGATCTGCTGGAACATTATCCTTTCAGGCATGTAGATAAAACTAAGCTTGATAAAATTGCTGCCCTTTCTCCACAAAATGAATATGCCCAGGTAGCTGGCAAAATTACCCAGATAGATATATTAGGTGAAGGAAGAGGAAAACGCCTGGTGGCTCGTTTACAGGATGAAACCGGGGAAATAGAACTGGTATGGTTCCAGGGTATCAGCTGGATTCAGAAAGCAATAACAGTTGGCCATCAATACCTGGTATTTGGGCGGCTTGCTTTTTTCATTGGCAAACCCCAGATTGCTCACCCGGAGATAGAAAATTTTACAATACAAAAAGCTGATGGTAAAAATTATTTAGAGCCGGTCTATCCTTCTACAGAAAAATTAAAAGTAAAAGGATTGAATGGAAGGGCAATCGGAAAACTCACGTATGCCCTGCTGCAGGTAGTTACAGAAAAAGACATGCCCGAAAATTTGCCACCATCCATCATTGATCAATATAAATTCATAAGCCATTTTAATGCCTTTAGGCAAATACATTTTCCGGCAACGGAAAAACATTACCAGCATGCCGTACGCCGTATCAAGTTTGAAGAATTGTTTTTTGCACAATTGCGGCTAGGCTTAATAAAATCTGCCAGGCACAGGCATAGCAGGGGTTTGATGTTTGAACAGGTAGGCGATCTCTTCAATACTTTTTACAACGAACATTTGCCTTTTGAGTTAACAAATGCACAAAAGAAAGTATTAAAGGAGATACGCAAAGACGCAGGCAGCGGCAAACAAATGAACCGCCTCTTACAGGGTGATGTAGGAAGCGGTAAAACTATTGTGGCATTGATGTTGATGTTGATAGCAGGAGACAATAATTTCCAGTCGGTTTTAATGGCTCCAACTGAGATTTTAGCCCAGCAGCATTTTAACGGAATAACTGCTCTTTTAAAGGACATGCCGATTTGTGTAAAATTGCTCACCGGCTCATCTAAAAATAAGCAGCGTAAAGAAATACTTCAGCAGTGTGAAGATGGCTCATTGAATATTTTGATAGGTACCCATGCAGTAATTGAGGATAACGTGGTTTTTAAAAATCTTGGGTTTGCAGTAATTGATGAGCAACACAAATTTGGCGTAGCACAACGGGCACAGTTGTGGAAAAAGAATACCATTCCGCCTCATGTATTGGTTATGACTGCAACACCAATACCCCGTACGCTGGCGCTAACAGCTTACGGAGACCTGGATTATAGTGTTATTGATGAATTACCACCGGGCCGGCAACCTATCAACACTATGCACCGTTCCGAAAGTGCAAGGCCGCAGGTAATGGATTTTGTAAAAGAACAGGTAGCAAAAGGTAGACAGGCATACATAGTTTATCCGTTGATTGAAGAAAGCAGTAATATGGACTATGAGAATTTGATGAAAGGATTTGAAGAAGTGAAATCTTTCTTTCCTGAACCTAAATACTGGATAAGTATGGTACATGGAAAACAACCGGCAGAACAGAAAGAGACCAATATGCAACGCTTTGTAAAAGGCGATACACAGATCATGGTAAGTACAACTGTAATTGAGGTAGGAGTAAATGTTCCCAATGCGAGTGTAATGGTAATCGAAAGCGCAGAAAAATTTGGATTATCTCAATTGCACCAACTGCGGGGCCGGGTGGGGAGGGGTGCGGAAAAAAGCTTTTGCATATTATTAACAGGCCCTAAAGTATCAAACGATGCCCGGGAAAGGTTAAAGATAATGGTGGCTACCAATGATGGATTTAAGATTGCAGAAAAAGACCTGGAGATACGTGGCCCTGGCGATATTGAAGGCACAAAACAAAGTGGATTGTTGAATTTTAAGCTGGCAAACATTGTGCAGGACAGGGTTATGCTGGAAGTTGCCAGAGAGGTTGCTGAAAAAATTTTAGACCAGGATCCCGAGATGCAAACTGAAGAAAATGCACCTGTTAAAAATTATTTACAACTGCAAAAAGGAAAAACAGCCTGGAGTAAAATATCGTAACTTAATATTACCACTTTGTGATGAGTCAAATCTTATTTTTATCGCATTATTTCATTAAATTGTAAAAAAAGGAACTACTTGAAGTTTTCATTTAAAATTATAATCGGCTTATCCCTTTCGCTTGTAGCAATGCTATCTGTACTGCACGCAAGCGCCCAAATGGAATTTATACAAAATAAAGGCCAGTGGGATAGCAGGGTAGAATATCGGGGAGATTTTGCAACCGGATCGTTCTTTGTAGAAAACCAGGGCTTTACGGTTGTGGTACATAATACTGCAGACCTGGTTAATATCTCTGAACAAATGCATGGGCATAATCCTAATAATATAATAAGAGGAGGATCTGTCACGTTGAATTCGCATGCATATAAAGTAAAATTCCTAGGGGGTAATTCATTTTCACAAAGCATGCCTGATAAGGTACAGCCTTACCATAATAATTATTTTGTAGGTAAAGATCAAAGCAAATGGGTAGCCGACTGTAAAATTGCACAGGCTGTAAGTTATCAGAATATATATCCCAACATAGATGTACGTTATTACAGCGATGGGGGTAATATGAAATATGACATTATTGTACACCCCGGTGGTAATATCGATGCCATTGCCATGAAATATGATGGCGTTGAAAAAGTGGAAGTAAAAAATAAGGAACTGCTTATAAAAACGTCAGTAGGTGCTATCAAAGAATTATATCCCTACAGCTATCAGGTGGTTGATGGTAAAAAGCAGAATATAAACTGCAAGTATGTTGTAAAAGATAACGTAGTACGTTTTAGAGTAGATGATTACGATCCAAAAACTACAGTGATCATTGATCCAACCTTGATTTTTTCGACCTTTAGCGGCAGTACTGCCGATAACTGGGGCTACACAGCTACACCAGCGCCCGACGGAAGCTTTTTTGCCGGGGGAATAGCTTTTGGCACAGGGTTCCCTGTTTCACCGGGAGCATATAAGACTGTTTTTGGGGGCGGTATAAATGAAGATCAAACCGGGCCTTATGATATAGCCATTATTAAATTTTCGGCCAATGGCAGCAATCGCCTTTATGCAACTTACCTGGGGGGAAGCAGTAACGAACAGCCTCATAGTATGATCTGCGATGCTCAAGGTAACCTCTTCATTGCAGGTAGATCCAACTCGCCCAATTACCCAGGAACGTTAGTGGGTAATGGGGGAGCTTATGATATCGTAATAACTAAATTAAATGCATCAGGCACTGCCCTGATCGGTTCAATGAAAATAGGCGGCAGTGCCAATGATGGTGTAAACATCAGGGGTAAATATATAACACCCGATGGTGCAGATGCAACCCGGCGTAATTATGGTGATGATGCAAGAAGTGAAGTAATCATAGATGCTGCAGGAAATATTTTATTGGCATCCTGTACCCAGTCATCAGGCCTTGAAGCTGCCGGTGGTTTCCCTATCAGGAATTCACCCATTCAACCAGTTTTTGGAGGCGGCAATAGTGGTCTTAACCATTTTCCGCAGGATGGTGTAATTCTTAAATTCAATTCAAACCTGTCATCTGTTCTGTTCAGTACTTATTTTGGAGGAAGCGGCGATGACGCCTGTTTTGTTTTATCACAAAACCCCGCTACCGGAAATATATTTGTTGCAGGTGGTACCAACAGTACAAATTTGCCGGGAAATAAAACAGGGGTTATGCAGGGTACTTATCAGGGTGGTGAAGTAGATGGTTTTATTACTGAGATAACAAATGATGGATCAGCAATTGTACGAAGCACTTATCAGGGCACTGGTGGTAATGACCTGGTATATGGTATCCAGTTTGATAAATTTGGCTCTCCGTATATTATGGGAACTACAACTGGTAGCTGGCCGGTACAAAATGCTGCTTTCAGTAATGCTGGCAGCAAGCAGTTCATTAGTAAACTTTTGCCAGATCTGTCGGCCTATGTATATTCAACTGTATTTGGTACCAATGCCGCAGTACCCAATTTGTCTCCCATTGCTTTTTTAGTTGATCGATGCCAGAATGTATATGTTTCTGGCTGGGGGGGAGGAATAAATAATGGGAAATCATATCCATCTGCCGGAACGGGGGGGATGCCCGAAGTAAATCCTTTGCCTGGGTTACCTACTGCTGATGGAAATGATTTTTTCTTTTTTGTGTTGGAAAAAAATGCACAAAGTCAGCTCTTTGGTTCTCATTTTGGCCAAAACGGGGGGCTGGGCGATCACGTAGATGGCGGAACCAGCCGTTTTGATGCTAATGGGGTTATATACCAGGCCGTTTGTGCCTGTGGTACAGGTCAGATAACACAGCCGTTTCCTACAACCGCTGGCGCCTGGTCACGATCAAACAATGCAGTGACCGGAGGATGTAACCTGGCAGCAGTAAAAATAGAAATGAATTTTGCAGGGATAGGTGCAAGTGTTAAAGCCACCATTGATGGTGTTATTGATACAATTGGTTGTGTACCGCTAACCATAAGATTTACTGATACACTGGCAAAGGGTAAAAGATATATCTGGCGTTTTGGTGATGGAAGTCCTGATGAGGTAACAATTGCTCCCAATAATTCTATTACGCACACTTACACTCAGGTAGGTACTTACCAGTTAATGCTTGTATCTATAGATTCAGCTACATGTAATATTGCCGATACGGCTTATATCACCGTAAAAGTGGGCAACAACGAGATTAATGTAGATTTTTCATTTAGCAAACTTGATTCCTGCAATAGCTTGCGATACCAGTTTACAAATCTTACAACTGCAGGTGTACCTACATATACCAACCAAAGTTTTTTATGGGATTTTGGAGATGGGTCAGCAAAAATAAGAACAGGTTTTGGCCCACAGGTTCATACATATCCATCAACAGGTACTTACATAGTTAAATTGATAGTTGATGATACTACATTTTGTAATGCACCTGATACTGCTGTAAAAACATTGCGGATAAGTCCCAACGTAAAGGCAATTTTTTCAACCCCTTCACGAGGTTGTGTACCTTATACTGCTGAATTCAAAAATCTTTCACTTGGCGGAACAGATTGGCTATGGGAATTTGGTGACGGTGATACTTCAACCCTTTTTGAACCAACGCATACTTATGCAGCTACGGGTACTTATAATGTTCGCCTTATTGCTATTGATACCAGTACCTGTAACAAAAGAGATACGTCAGCATATTTTGCTATTACTGTTTTTCCTATACCTACAGCAGCATTTACGTGGACACCAAACCCCCCGGTTGAAAATACAATTACCAGGTTCACTAACCAGTCTTTGGGTGCCAGCAGGTATCTGTGGGATTTTGGAGATGGAACAAGCTCAACACTGGTAAATCCAACTCACCTCTATAATGCCACCGGAATTTATAAGGCTACACTATATGCTTTTAATGTGGCCGATTGTGTAGATAGCTTAACACAGGATGTTCCTATTATTATTCTGCCGTTACTCGATGTGCCCAATGCTTTTACACCTGGCAGGTTTGGTGAGAATGGGATCGTAAAGGTTAAAGGTTTTGGTATTGGTACCATGAGTTGGAAGATATATAACAGGTGGGGACAGCTGGTTTTTGCTACAACCGATAAGAACCAGGGATGGGATGGAACCTTTAAAGGGAAACTGCAGCCTATGGAGGTTTATGCCTATACATTGGATGTAGAATTTACAGATGGTAAAAGCCTGAGAAGAACGGGTGATATCACGCTGCTTAAATAATCAAGTAAATAAAGTTCGCAAAAACTTAGTTTACTGTGAATAGATCAACAGCTTATGAGGTAACAGTTAAAACAGAGTACAATGATCAAAAAAGTTAAAATAGTCTTCCTTACCCTTGGTTTGGTGATCGGTATATCGCTGCAGGCCCAGAAACTGCATTTTTCGCAGTTCTTCAATTCACCTTTAAGTACAAACCCGGCAAACACCGGTTTTATACCTGATGCTGATTACAGGATCGGTGCACATTACCGTAACCAATGGAGTACTATAATGACCGTGCCCTACAAAACCATCAGTGTGTTTGGCGATGCACAGTTTTTCAGGGACAGGTTGGACAATGGTTGGCTTGGACTTGGTGCATTATTATTGAACGATCAGGCTGGATCCGGAAGCCTCACCGGCACAAAAATTTATGGCTCAGTGGCATACCACCAGATGTTAGGTTTGAGCAGCCTTATTTCGGCGGGTTTTAATATTGGCTGGGCTAATAAGCGTGTCAATCAAAGCAAACTAAAATATCCCGACCAGTTTGACGGAAAATTCTTTGATGTCAATTTGCCTACGGCAGTTTCACTGGCTGATAATAATGTGAGTTACCTGGATATCCATGCCGGTATGAATTATGCTTATTTCCCTGATGAGAATGTATATATCAATGCAGGTTATTCTATTCAGCATGTAAACAGGCCAAGAGAAACTTTTTTCAACGACAATGCCGATGATGGCCGCATAGCAATGCGTCATACAGGTTTTGTAAATGCTATCTTAAAACTCAATGATAGGATCATTATTAATCCTAATGCCTATTTTTCTAAACAGATAACGGCAAATGAACTGGTTGTAGGCATCAATGCCAATTATAATCTTTCAGAGTCTGGTGAAAAACAATTATTAGGAGGTGTTTATTATCGTTTGGGAGATGCAATTGTTCCAATGGTTGGCGTTCAGATAAACAAAGTTCAGTTTACATTCAGTTATGATGTTACCATGTCCGGCTTAAGAAATTATAACGGCTACAGGGGTGCATCTGAATTCAGCATTATTAAAAAAGGATTTTACCCAGATAATGTAGACAGGCAGTCGATCTGTCCTACGTTTTAATAAAAAAAGGATCTGCCGGCTGGCAGATCCTTTTTTTTGTTTTTGGGGCTTTGCTTTTTTAATCTTTATTAATAGTTATTTTAAAATCTTCCTTTTTAAAATATTTACGGTATTTATCAGTTACGTTTTCAGGTTGTTTCCTTCCATCTATATACAGCTCTTTGTTTTTATACTCTATTGTAAACCCTTTTTTAGAATCAATCAGTCCTTCCTTTCCCATTTCCATGAACATATCTTTAGTAAGGTTTAAGTCCGTTTTAGCCTTGTTGATGCTTTCTGTAGCTTCGCTCATGATCTTGTCAAGGTCCATTTTATTAATCTCTTTCCTGGCTTTTTCAATTTCTTTCCCGGCTTGTGCCAGTTCTCTTTTTATTTCTTCTTTATTAATATTATTTATTTCGCTCTTAGCTTTATCAATTTCTTTTTTTGCTTGTACCATTGCCCGTTCTATTTCTGCCTCATTATAAGTAAGGTTTATATTTTTTAGTGAGTTGCTTACTTCTGCCATCATCTTATCTATATCAATACTTTTAAGCGATAACTCTACATCTTTTTTAATTTTCTCCATGTTCACATTCTTCAATGATGCTTCAATGTCATTCTGGATCTTAGAAAAATCCATTTTTTTAAGTTCATCATTTACCTGTAGTAAAGATTTGTCAAGATCTAACTGCAGTTTATCAAACTCTTTCATCGTCATGGCATTCCTTTCCGGTACGGTATCAGTACAACTACGGTATGGCTCATATTCTTCCTGCACAGAAAATTTACTGTATGCAAAAGGAGAGTCCTGGAAAGACACGGTTATGCCTCCGATCAATAAAATGGCGAAGATGCCTGCGAGATTTTTTTTGTGTTTTAAAATAAATTGTTTCATGGCTATACTTTTATTTGGTTTAGAAATCAATTACGAACAAATTCGTAACAAATGTATACTAGTCTTTTCTTAATTACAATACGTTAAAAAAATTTAACAAATTTTACAGAACTAAGTGGATTTTATGAACTCACTATTTTATACGATTTTTACATAAATATCATTACATGCAAGTTGTTGATCAGGAAAAAATGGGTGCTATACAGCAGATAGAAACATTTAAAAGAATAGTAGGGGAAGCATATGTTTTAATTGATGCAGAAACCTTGCATAATTATGCTCATGACGAAACTGAAAATCTTCATTTTTTACCCGATATCGTAATTAAGCCCAGGTCAGCAAAGGAAATAAGCGAAATAATGATTCTGTGTAACCAGCACAAGATACCCGTAACACCTCGGGGTGCAGGAACAGGATTAAGTGGAGGTGCTTTACCCCATTTAGGCGGTGTGTTGATTTCCATGGAAAGGATGAATTCTATTTTAGAAATTGATGAACGTAACCTGCAGGTGGTAACTGAACCGGGCGTTATTACCGAAGTTTTGCAGGATGCAGTGAAAGAAAAAGGGTTGTTTTACCCTCCGGATCCAAGCAGCAGAGGCAGTTGTTTTATCGGCGGAAATATTGCAGAGAATAGTGGAGGCCCCAAGGCAGTTAAATATGGCGTGGTAAAAGATTATGTTTTAAATCTTGAAATTGTTTTGCCTACCGGCGAAATTATGTGGACAGGAGCTAATGTATTGAAAAATTCTACGGGCTATAATTTAACACAATTGATAGTTGGGAGTGAAGGAACTTTAGCCATAGTAACTAAGATCGTTTTAAAGCTGTTGCCTTTTCCAAAATACGATCTGCTTATGCTTATACCTTTTAATTCATTAGAAAAAGCAGGTGAAGCGGTGAGTGCAATTTTTAGAGCAGGCTTTACCCCAAGTGCAATGGAGCTTGTTGAAATTAATGCATTAAAAATAGTAAGCCTGTTTGTTGGCAGTACCGTGGTGCCGGTAACCGATGATATGGAAGCTCATTTAATTATTGAAGTAGATGGTAACCACCTGGAAACATTAATGGCAGAAATGGAAGCCATTTCCGAATTGCTGGTAAGCTTTGAATGCGGGGATGTTTTTTTTGCAGATGATGCCCAACAAAAAGCCGAGTTGTGGAAGTTACGCAGGCGTGTTGCAGAAGCGGTAAAGATAGATGGGTATACAATTGAAGAAGATACGGTTGTACCAAGGGCAGAACTACCTGCACTGATCAGGGGCGTAAAGGCATTGGGTAAAACCTATAACTTTGATGTAGTGTGTTATGGCCATGCAGGGGATGGAAATCTGCACATCCGTATAAGAAAGCAAGGCAGTATTTACAGCCTGAATAATGACCAGGTTATTCCTGCATTAAAAGCCCTATTCGAATTAGTGAAATCACTAGGTGGTACAATAAGCGGTGAACATGGCATAGGCCTTATACAGAAAGAATTTATGCCAATCATGTTTGATGCAGCAGGCTTACAGTTAATGCGAGGCATAAAAAAAGTTTTTGACCCCAATAATATTTTAAACCGTGGTAAAATATTTGATTAATATTTTTTTACATAAATTAATAATGTACTCATGAAAAAAATCTTGACAGTTTTGATTTTAGTAGGGGCAGCTCATCTTTCAATAGCACAGGATGAGGAAAGAACTGAAGGTGAAAAGAAAGGCGGATTTAAAAAAGAAAATCTTTTTGTAGGCGGTGATATTACCCTTGGTTTCGGTAATAGCTATACAGCATTAGGCGCCAGCCCTTATTTTGGCTACAGTATAAATAAATACCTTGATGTAGCTGCTTCATTTAATTACATCTACACCTCACAAAGGGATGTATTGATATATGGGGATAAGGCCCGCCAGACACAATATGGACCGGGGGCATTTGTTAGAATTTACCCATTTAAATTTGTATTTGCACAGGCACAGTTTGAACACAATTTTATTAAAGTAAAATACCTGCCTGCTAATAATTCCGGTTACCTTCCTTCTACCGACAGGGTTGATGCAAACAGCCTGTTACTTGGTGCAGGCTATGCCGGAGGCCGGGAAGAGGATAATAAAAGTTTTTATTATTTTTCCATATCATGGGATGTTCTTAGGAACCCCAATTCTCCTTATGTAGATGGCTTGGGAAGAGCGGTTCCGATCATCAGGGCCGGTTATAATATTGCTTTGTTTCAGGGTGCCAGGTCCAGGAGATAACTGTTAAAGGTATGGCAGGATATCTGCTGCCTGATTTAAGATAACAAGCTTATCTTCTAATTTATCGTACAAAAAATTTTCCTGTTGCATGGTTTGTGCAAAGGCAAGTAGGTGGTCGTAAAAGCCTGCTGTGTTCAGTATAAATATTTTTTTATCATGAATGCTCAGCTGGTTCCAGGTAAGCATCTCAAAAAATTCGTCCATGGTGCCATAGCCTCCGGGCAAAATTATAGCAGCGTCACATTTTTCATAAATGAATTTTTTACGGGTGTGCATATCATTCACAATGAGCAGTTCGGTCAGGCCTTCGTGATGGTGTTCCCTGTCTTTTAAAATTTCCGGTATAATACCGATTACTTTCCCTTCTTTTTCTAAAACCGCGTTGGATATAGCGCCCATAATACCCTTATTACCGCCGCCATAAATAAGCGGAACTTTTTTTGCTGCCAGCAAATGCCCTAATGCAATGGCTTCTTTTACAAACGCAGGGTTATTACCGCTTTTAGAACCACAAAAAACTGCCAAGGATGTTATTGCCATAAATTAATTATCTTGAATGTTATTGCAAGCTAATTTATTCATTATTAATAAATCATTATAAATAATTTTATGTCTCCAATAATCTTATTCTCCTTTGTTATCGGATATTTTTTATTACTTCTTACTGTTGCCTATTTCACATCAAGGGGCAGCAATAACGAATCTTTTTTTATCGGCAACCGTAACAGCAACTGGATGTTGGTTGCATTTGGCATGATCGGTACAAGCCTTAGCGGTGTAACATTTGTGAGTGTGCCGGGTAGTGTGGGAAGCAGTAATTTTTATTACTACCAGATCGTGCTGGGTTATCTACTGGGATACATGGTCATTGCTTTCGTACTGATACCATTGTACTATAAAATGAATCTTACTTCTATTTACACCTACCTGGAAAAACGGTTTGGTATCAATGCCCATAAAGCAGGCGCTTTCTTTTTCATTCTTTCCCGTGTAGTAGGTGCTACCGCACGTCTGTACCTGGTTATAAGTATCCTGGATTTTTTCATTTTTAAGAAACTGGGTATTCCATTCATTGTAACCACGCTTGTGATTTTATTGTTGATATTATTATACACTTTTGAAGGCGGCGTTAAAACCATCATTTACACGGATACTTTGCAAACAACCGGTATGTTGCTGGGGCTAGTAGTTTGTATCATAGTAATCGTAAAAGCTATGGGAATGGATTTTAGCAGCACACTTTCCCTGATGAATGAAAAGGGCTATACTAAAGTTTTTAATATGGATGTAAAGGCAGGCTCCTTTTTTTTAAAACATATAATAGGGGGTATGTTCATTGCCATTGCTATGACGGGCCTTGACCAGGAGATGATGCAAAAGAATATCAGCGTAAAAAATATAAAAGATTCCCAGAAGAATATCATGACATTTACTGCCGTGCTGATGGTGGTTAATTTTCTTTTTCTTTTCTTAGGAGGTATACTTTATCTATATGCCAGTACAAATAATATAGCCGTTGCGCCGGATGATCTTTTTCCTACTATTGCACTTAGCGATGCTTTCAGCGGAACGATCGGTATCATTTTTATCATTGCATTGATATCTGCATTATTCCCCAGTGTTGATGGGGCCATTACGTCACTTACTTCCTGTTTTTGTATTGATATACTGGGCATGAATAAAAAGGAAGGGACAGAAAAAGAGAAGAAAAGAACCCGGTTAAAAGTACACTTTGCTTTTGCGGTCGTATTCTTTTTAATGGTATTGCTCTTTAAGGCCATCAACGATAAATTGATCATTGATTTTATTTTAAAGTTTGCAGGTATTACATATGGTCCATTATTGGGTTTATTTTCTTTTGGAATTTTAACAAAGCGAACTTTGAACGAAAAATTAATATGGACCGTTTGTATCATTGCTCCTTTAATGGCTTTAGGACTGGATATGCTCAGCAGCCCGGAATGGTATGAAAAGAAGCTTCATTTAGCACTTGGTCTAAAATCAATATCGCAAAGTATTTTTAACGGGTATAAAATAGGCAATGAGCTCATCCTGATTAACGGGATATTTACATTTGTAGGCTTATTGTTAATTTCTAAAAAACAGGATAGTAAAGCCAATATTACAGTGTAACTTTAAAATATTAATAAGTGCCATTCATCACAACCTTATAAGTGTTGAATGGCATTTTATTATCAGTATTAAGATGTTAAGTAATATTGAAACACCCATCGTTTATTTAAATGGAACTCATCAGCAATAAAGCAGAGGCGTACGTAAATCTGTATACAACGGTATTGGATGAGGTGTTACATGAGATTGAAACGTTTACTTTAACCAATCATCCACACGCACAAATGCTTAGCGGCCATGTGCAGGGGAAAGTGCTTGAGTTGTTCAGTTGCATGATAAAACCAGAAAGAATCCTGGAGGTAGGAACTTTTACAGGATTTAGTGCAGTATGCCTTGCAAAAGGCTTACAGGCTGATGGTAAACTGCATACTATAGAATTAAGGGAGGAGGATGCGGCAACAGCTCAAAGTTATTTTATAAAAGCAGGTATGCAAAATAGTATTCAGTTACATGTAGGCAATGCTTTAGACATTATACCAACGCTTACCGAAACCTGGGACCTGGTATTTATTGATGCAGATAAAGTGAACTATATTAATTATTACGAATTAACTTTGCCATTAGTAAAAAAAGGGGGCTGGCTGCTGGCCGATAATGTACTTTTTCATGGCGAAGTACTGGAAGAAAATATAAAAGGAAAGAATGCCAAAGCTATTCAGGAATTTAATGATCATGTAAAAAAAGATGAACGGGTGCAACAGGCTATGTTAACAATAAGAGACGGGATCCTGTTAATTCAAAAAAAATAAAAAACATGTACAAAATTATTTTTACAGTTTTATTATCTACAGTTTCTTTAGCCATTTTTGCACAACGCATTTCGGTTGAAGAATACATAGAGCAGTTTAAAGACATTGCCATTAATGAAATGAAGCGATCAGGTGTTCCTGCATCTATCACATTGGCACAGGGTATTCTTGAATCAGAGAATGGTAACAGTGAGCTGGTAAAAAAATCAAATAATCATTTCGGCATTAAATGTAAAAGTACCTGGGCTGGTACCAGTGTTACTCATGATGATGATGCCACGGGTGAATGTTTCAGAGCTTATACCAATGCAGATGAAAGCTACCGGGATCACAGTAATTTTTTAAAGGCCAACAAACGATACAGTTTTTTATTTACGCTTGACCCTGTGGATTATAATGGCTGGGCAAGGGGTTTAAAAAAGGCTGGCTATGCTACAAACCCAAGATACCCTGATCTGTTGATAAAACATATTGAGCAGTATAACCTGCAGCAATATAGTTTAGCTGGTTTAAATGGTTCACACGAAATGAATGTAGCTACTGCAGATGATACTAAACTTGGCAATATTCCTGCAGAGTTTAAAGAAGCGCTTTTAACCGAAACTATGAGCAGGAATGCCAGCTATGATGTTGTAAGCATAAACAAAACAAAAGCGGTTTATGCAAAAAAGGGAACTTCTTTATTGGTGATTGCTGACAAAAATAACATCAGCCTGAAAAAATTGATGGAGTTTAATGATATGACAGAAGAAGGCTTACTGGAGAAAGACCAATACATTTACCTTCAAAAAAAATCAAAAACAGGGGAGAAGGAATTTTATGTTGTGAATAATGGAGAAACCGTTTATGATGCAGCTCAAAAAACAGGTATCCAGCTGAAATATCTTTTGGAGTATAACAATATAAGCACAGAAACCAAGCTAAGTTCAAATGCAAAATTATTTTTGCAACCCGGTTTAAGTACCGGTGCAGATGCAGTTGAAGCTAATAGAACCCGGATTCACCTGGTTGCTCCTAAAGAGGGATTATATGCTATTGCCAAAACTTACAAAGTAACCATCGAGCAATTGAAAGCATGGAACAAACTAGATTCTGATAATTTAAAAATAGGACAGGAATTAATAGTTGCTAAATAAGCCGGTTAATAACCACAAAAAAAATAGTGCACATGGTCATCCAGGTATTAGATAAAAAGTTTCAGCCGTATATAAAAGCTGATGAGATAAACCAGCAGATCAATAAACTGGCACAACAGATCAATGAAGATTATAGAGGAAAAAAACCATTGTTCATTGCAATTTTAAACGGATCATTTATGTTTGCTGCTGACCTGTTTAAAGAACTTACTATAGAAGCAGAGATATGCTTTATAAAACTGGCATCATATAAAGGAACAAAATCAACCGGCAATGTAATTACTTCAATAGGCCTTGATGAACCCTTGAAGGATAGGCATGTGATCATTGTAGAGGATATTGTGGATACTGGTAAAACATTAAATGAATTTTTGCCGCAATTGATCAATCAACAACCTGCCAGTTTAAAAATAGCGGCTTTGCTGCATAAGCCCGAAGCACTGGTACATCCGCTAAAAATTGATTACCTTGGATTTAATGTGCCTAATAAATTTTTGTTGGGTTATGGGCTAGATTATGATGGACTGGGTAGAAATCTAAAAGAAATTTACCAGTTGGTGGAGGATTAAACAGGCAGCGTAAAGCTCTGGATGCATGTCTTAGTTTAGAGATCATACTTTATTATACTAGCTTGCTATTGAAAAAAAGCTTTTTTCATATTTCATTACTTTTGTTATTGGCCTTTACTTCCAATGCCCAATATTATTTGCGGGGCGAAATAAAAGATGAAAAAAATCAACCCCTGCAAAATGTAAAAATAGTATTGCACTCCAATAATCATTTTTATTTTAGCGGCTCCGGTGGAGGCTTTGGTATTACCACCAATATCGCTCATGACTCTGTATCTGTATCGCTGGATGGGTATGAGCCCAAATCTATAAAGGTAAATTGCGATCAATGGCAATATATCACTTTGAAGATACTGCCCTCGACTGTAAATCGTAACAGGGCCAAACTTATTTCTGTTACAAAGAACCTGAACCACACTTCTAAAGTACGATGGTATATAAATGAAGAAACCTATTTTCAACTGATAGAAAATGAATATGTAAACGCCGAGAAATATCCCAACACAGGCTTCTCATTAAATGTGAATAAAGCATCTTATAGTAATGTGCGGCGCTTCATTAATATGAAAAGCGTTGTACCCCCCGATGCGATCAGAACAGAGGAGATGATCAATTATTTTAACCTGCATTACCGGGAGCCTAAAAATAATGACATATTCCATTTTGAATCGCAACTTACATCCTGCCCATGGGATATGGAAAGACAACTTCTTTTTTTAAACATCAATGCCCGTAAATTAAAATTAGACAAGGTGCCGCCCGGGAATTTTGTTTTTTTAATTGATGTGTCGGGAAGTATGGATATGCCCAACCGCTTACCTTTATTGAAAGCAGCCTTTCAAATGTTTGTAAAAAATTTAAGGGCTATTGATACTATATCAATTGTTACTTATGGAGGTAATGTAGGAATATGGCTGCAGCCTACAGGTGGCGCAGAGACGGAAAAAATAACAAAATCTATTGAGGAATTAACTGCCAGCGGCGATACACCAGGCGAAGCAGCGATCATGACAGCATACGCTTTGGCGAGGCATACTTTTAAAGAAGGAGGAAGCAACCGGGTTATCCTGGCAACTGATGGTGATTTTAATGTAGGCTTAACTTCAGAAAAAGCGCTTGAAGATCTGATTACAAAGGAAAGGCAGGGTGGTATTTACCTTACCTGTCTTGGTGTAGGAATGGGTAATTTTAAAGATTCAAAACTGGCCACGCTGGCAAAAAAGGGGAATGGTAACTATGCTTACCTTGATAATGCCAATGAAGCGGAAAAAGTACTGGTCAAAGAACTTACACAAACTTTTTTTGCAGTAGCAGATGATGTGTATCTGAACCTGCAATTTAATTCTGACATGGTAAAGGAATATCGGTTAATTGGTTTTGATAACAGGAGGGATGCAGTGGCTGATAGTGCCATTGACCTGGAAGGCGGGGAAATTGGAAGTGGTAACAGTGTACTTGCCGTATTTGAGATAGTGCCGGCAAGCGATAAACTTTTTAAACCTGAGACTTTACCAAAAGATAAGATAGCACATATTGAAATGCGTTATAGTCTTTGTGATGACAGTACTCAATTATTGCTGAGTACAGCCTGTATGGCAAATTTTGTTGAATTTAAAAATATAGATAAAGAATTACAGTTTGCTGCTGCTGTTGCTATGTTTGGTCTTAAACTAAAACAGTCAAAGTACATAAAACTAGTTGATTGGATGGATATACAAAAGATTGCTGCTGAATCTTACGATCCTAAAAGTTACCTGCAAACAGAATTTTTACAATTGATAGATAAAGCTGAAACTATATACTCTCCTAAAAAAAGGAAAAAAAACAAAGGAGATTAAGAAAACATCTCTCTTACCTTGTCAAAAAATGATTTGTCATTTTTATCAGGCTTAGGTATAAAATTTTCAGACTTTTGTAATTTTTCAAGCATCTCTTTTTCCGAAGCCGAAACATGCTGTGGTGTCCATACATTTACCTGTATCAACTGGTCACCTTTTTCATAGCTGTTCACATTTGGAAAACCTTTTCCTTTTAACCTGAATATTTTTCCGCTTTGTGTACCGGGAGGAATTTTAATTTTTGCCCTGCCATCAATGGTAGGAACTTCTATTTGTGTTCCAAATACCGCATCAGGTATAGAAATATACAGGTCAAAAGCTACATTCAATCCATCACGGTGTAATTGCGGGTGAACTTCTTCCTCAATCAGAACGATCAGGTCCCCCGTGGATCCACCCCGCTCTCCTGCATTACCCTTTCCGCTCAGGCTCAACTGCATGCCTTCCTGCACACCGGCGGGTATATCAATAGTTACAGTCTCATCACCATATATACGTCCATCACCTTTGCAGGCGGTACATTTATGTGTTACAGTACTTCCCTCTCCATTACATGTTGGGCAGGTAGTTACTGTTTGCATCTGGCCTAAAAAAGTATTCTGCACCCGTCTCACCTGTCCGCTGCCACCACATGTACCACAACTTTGTACACTGTTCTTATCTTTTGCACCACTTCCGCTACAGGTATTGCAGTGCACATATTTTTTTACCTTGATCGTTTTTTGTGCTCCTTTAGCAATCTCTTCGTAATTCAATTTTATTTTTACCCTTAGATTGCTGCCACGGGTACCACGGCTTCTTCCTGTAGAACTTCTCCTGTTGTTTGCTCCCCCAAAAAAACTTCCAAAAGGACTATCATCGCCAAAAATATCTCCAAACTGGCTGAAGATATCATCCATGTTCATTCCGCCGCCTCCACTGTATCCGCCACCACTCCTTCCCGGGCTGAATGCCTGGTGACCAAACCTGTCATATTGTGCCCGCTTGTCCGTATCACTTAACACCTCGTATGATTCCGCAGCCTCTTTAAATTTTTCTTCAGCCGCTTTATCGCCGGGATTCCTGTCGGGATGATATTGCATGGCTACCTTGCGGTAAGCTTTCTTTATCTCATCTTGTGATGAAGATTTTGATACACCCAGTATTTCGTAAAAATCTTTTTTAGACATTTTAAGTTCTTCTATTTATAAAACTACTTTTAAACACTTGCCTTATTTCTATAATGAATGTGGAAAAATTATTTTCCAACTACTACTTTTGCAAATCTTATTAATTTATTATTGAGGTAGTAGCCCTTTTCAATCTCATCAACTACTCTTCCTTTCATTTCTTCATCTGCAGGGGTTTCTGTAATGGCTTCATGTTTTTCAACATCAAATTCGGTATTAATACTTTCCATTGGGGTTACTCCTTTTGCCTGAAGTGTATTTCTTAGTTTGTTAAACACAAGTTGAATGCCTTCTTTTTGTGCGGCAATATCATCCGTATCCTTCAACTGTTTTTCTGCCCTTTCGCAATCGTCCATTACTTCTAACAAAGAAATGATCACATCTTTGCCTGCCGTTTGAATCAATTCAATCCTTTCCTTAGCAGTACGGCGCTTAAAATTGTCAAATTCAGCTACCAGACGTAAATATTTATCTTTCTGTTCTTCCAGTTCTGCCTGTAATTTTTCCATCACATCTTCACCTTCGGGATTACTTAAATGGATGTTTCCAGGTACATCTGCATCCGCATTAATGCTCATTTCTTCGTTTTCGGTTGATATAACTTCTTTCTCTTTCATAGTATGATTTTAAAAATTGGTTGCAAAGGTACAACAGTCAAACATTTTGCCAATAGCTCATTTGCAGTCAAATTGGCAAATATTAGTAAATATGAACGGTATATCACTCTATCTATGACATGGATGTTACCTTTGCGGCATGAAAAGTATTTTTTTGAACAAAAAAATAAGTAAAAGGGTAGAATCGGGCCATCCCTGGATTTTTGGAAATGAAGTAAATACGGGTAAGGCGCTGGATGCAGCGGCAAAAGCAGGTGAAATAGTGAATGTGTACACACACGATAAAAAATTCATTGGGCAGGGCTACATAAACCCACAATCGCAAATAATGGTGCGGTTA
Organism: Chitinophagaceae bacterium; assembly: GCA_043752205.1. Taxonomy (GTDB): domain Bacteria; phylum Bacteroidota; class Bacteroidia; order Chitinophagales; family Chitinophagaceae; genus Ferruginibacter. Next base: position 1,307 of record JAYUYX010000201.1, on the reverse strand, counting down.
TTAACCAGGGATAAGGCGGAGACGATCGATGAACAGTTCTTTATTAACCGCATACAAAAGGCATGGGGATATCGCCAAAAATTAGGCTATGTTGAAAACTGCAGGCTCATTTTTGGCGAAGCTGATGATATGCCGCAATTGATCATTGATAAATTCAATGATTATTTTGTTATACAAACCCTGGCCCTGGGCATGGATGCATGGAAGCCGGCTATTGTAAAAGCCCTGGAACAGATATTTACCCCAAAAGGAATTTACGAACGCAATGATGTACCTGTAAGGGAGCTTGAAGGTATGGAACAGCAGAAAGGTTTCTTATCTGCTGAATTTGATACCAATATTATCATCAATGAGAACGGTGTAAAGTTTCATGTAGATATTGCCAATGGACAAAAGACGGGATTTTTTTTAGATCAGCAAGACAACCGCAGAGCTATACAGCATATTGTAAAAGATGCGGATGTACTTGGAGCATTTTGTTATACAGGTTCATTCGAAATAACCGCAGCTCATTATGGAGCTAAATCGGTTTTGGGGCTGGATATTTCTCAAAATGCGATTGGTATGTGTAATAAAAATGCAGCATTAAATGGACTGGAAAATATCTGCAAGTTTGAATGTGTTAACGCTTTTGATGTTTTAAAAGAATGGACTAAAGAAGGAAAACAATGGGATGTTGTAATGCTCGACCCGCCTTCCTTTACTAAAAGCAGGGCTACTATAAATAAAGCCATTGCCGGCTACAAAGAAATTAACCTGCGTGGTATGAAATTAGTAAAGCCCGGAGGCTTCCTGGTAACGTCAAGTTGTACCAACCTGGTACAGCCCGAATTGTTTTTAGATATTATCCAGATGGCTGCAACTGATGCTAAAAGAAAGATACGCCAGGTATTGTTTAATGCTCAATCTGCCGATCATCCAATAATAAGAGGACAGGAAAACACACACTACCTTAAATTTTTAATTGTACAAGTGATGTAGGAAAAAAAGTTGGAATTATTTTACAACCTGGAATTTGCCCGATTCAATGATAGTACCTTCTTTATCTCTTAATTGATAAACATACATGCCGCGGTAAAAATCTTCTAAAGGCATATACATACGGGGAAGTACTTTGTTGATCTCAACTACTTTTTTACCCATGAAATTGTATATCTGCAGGGAAAAAGATTTATTGTAACCATACAGAAAATCAAAATTGATTGCCGTAGTAGCAGGAATTGGATAAGGTTTTATAAGTTTTGCTATAGGTTCACCCTGAGCAGGTGTTTTTGTTTGAGCAAAAGATGTAAAAGTTATTCCAATAA
>JAYUYX010000200.1:0-3988 GCA_043752205.1 Chitinophagaceae bacterium | reverse complement strand
TTTATTCATTTGTTTTTTCCCAAGCAACTACAGTATGAGATTTAAAAAAACTGAAACTTCCTGATCTTCTAAATTATGCCATCCCAACAAGCTTGATTTACAGCTATATCCATCCCTTATTTATTAATAAATGAATGTATGGTAAAAATATGGGGGGGGGCAGTAAAATAAAATATGCTGGGTCTTTTTGTCCCCTTTTGCCGAGGGTTACCATTGAACATATCTAAGGTATGTTGCTAACCACTTACCCGAACAGATCAATGCCGTAAGCAAAACCTGTTTATTCCCTTTTAGTGATGCAGGGAGAAAAACAGGAAGATAATAATTATAAGAAAAATAGATTTACTTTTGACCTATAAAGCAACATTATGAGTTATGAATTAACAGGCAAACTGGTTGCCAAATATGATACCGTACAGCGTACAGAAACTTTTAAGACCCGTGAATTTGCTGTTGAAAAAACAGAGGAATTTAATGGCCGTACCATTACCAATTACGCCAAATTTCAGTGTGTTCAGGATAAAACAACCATTATTGACAGGGTGAATGTGGGTGATGAGATAAAAGTATACTTCAACATTAAGGGTACTAAATGGGAAAAAGATGGTAAGGTTAATTATATAACCAATCTTGATGCCTGGAGAATTGAACAGATCATGCAACCTGGCAATACAAGCTCTGAAAGTGATTACCTGGAGCCATTGGACACTTTTTCAGCAACACCCCCTGATGCTGTGGATGACCTGCCATTTTAATAAGGGCACACAGTCTTTAATAGTATATTAATTCCTGCTTTTTGGATAAAACCCAAACGCAAATGCAACAAAAACTTTCACTCAGGCTGATGCCTGTTGAAGCTAATGACTTTACAGCTGTAAAAAGATCAATTGCCAATACAACCGGCAAAAAACCTGGCTCTATCTCAGGTTACCATATCTTAAAACAATCTATTGATGCAAGGGCAAAAACCATTTGGGTAAATTTAACCCTGATTGCATTTATTGATGAGCCTTTTACCCCAAGAGAAATCCAGTCATTTTACTTTAAAGATGTAAGCAAGGCCGAAAAACGGGTTGTTATTATTGGTGCAGGTCCGGCTGGCTTATTTGCAGCTTTGCATTTAATTGAACAGGGCCTTAAACCCATTATTTTAGAAAGAGGAAAAGATGTAAGAGCCAGACGGCGTGACCTGGCCATGCTTAACAAAGAAGGAATAGTAAACCCAGAAAGCAATTATTGTTTTGGCGAAGGTGGTGCAGGCACATATAGTGATGGCAAATTATATACACGAAGTAATAAAAGAGGTGATATTGACCGCATTTTAAATTTATTTGTAAAATTTGGAGCGGAGGAGAAGATACTCTATGAATCACACCCACATATTGGTACCAATAAATTACCCCAGATCATTACAGCCATGCGGCAGCAAATCGTAGACTGTGGAGGTGAATTCCTGTTTGAGAAAAAAGTAGTTGATATTAATACCGTCAATCAAAAAATACGATCTGTTACCACGGCCGATGGGAATAAATTTGAAGCTGATGCATTCATTTTAGCCACCGGCCATAGTGCCAGGGATATTTTTGAGCTGCTTCATCAAAAACAAATACTCATAGAGGCAAAAAGCTTTGCCCTTGGGGTTCGAATTGAGCATCCGCAATCTTTAATTGATGGTATACAATATCATTGCCCCGTAAGAGGTGAACACCTGCCCCCGGCATCTTACGCATTGGTTAAACAGGTGGATGAAAGAGGCGTATTTTCTTTCTGTATGTGCCCGGGCGGTATTATTGCTCCCGCAGCAACATCTGCCGGAGAACTTGTAGTAAATGGATGGAGCCCCTCTAAAAGAAATAACCCTTTTGCCAACAGCGGCATGGTGGTACAGGTTGAACTGGAAGATGCTGTAAGAGAATTAAAAGCTTCCGGAAAAAAGAACATAGAGCAAAATGACCCGTTGTTGCTTTTACATTTTCAACAACTGGTGGAACAAAATGCTTATAAAGCCGGTGGTGGAAAATTTGTTGCCCCTGCACAGCGCATGGCAGATTTCAGTGATGGCAAATTATCATCTACGCTTCCTTCTAATTCCTATTTACCCGGTTTGCGGTCAACGCTGTTACAAGATGTTTTACCGCCTTTCATTTATCAATCGCTTGCCAAAGGTTTTATAGCGTTTGGAAAAAGAATGAAAGGTTATTATACCAACGATGCATTGGTTGTGGCTACAGAAAGCCGTACTTCATCTCCCGTACGCATTCCCCGTAACAGTGAAAGCCTTGCCCATCCACAATTAAATAATTTTTATCCCTGCGGCGAAGGCGCAGGCTATGCAGGGGGTATTGTAAGTGCTGCTATGGATGGAGAAAGAGTGGCCCGGCAATTAGCCAATATCTTATCGTAAAAAAATATTACCATTTGTAAAAATAGCATCGATAATCATTTTTACATTGCTACATTTGGTGCTCTTTAAATAACCTTACTACGATGAACATTTTAGAAGTACATGATCTGAAAAAATACTTTGCAACACAAAAGGCGGTTGACGGTATCAGCATGAATATTGAACAAGGAAGTATTTTTGGTTTACTTGGCCCTAATGGTGCAGGTAAAACTACCCTCCTACGCATGATCACCGGCATTTTTTACCAGGATAGCGGTGAAATATTATTCAACGGCAAAAAATTTAACCCCGAAAAAGATGTAGAATATATTGGCTATATGCCGGAAGAAAGAGGCCTGTACAAAAAAATGAAGATTGGGGAGCAGGCAGTTTACCTTGCACGCCTAAAAGGACTTAGTAAAGCTGATGCCAATGCAAAAATAAAAGCCTGGTTCGAAAAACTTGAAATGGAAACCTGGTGGAACAAAAAAGTGGAAGACCTGAGTAAAGGTATGAGTCAGAAACTGCAGTTTGTAACTACAGTATTGCATAATCCAAAACTCATCATACTTGACGAACCTTTCAGTGGACTTGACCCCGTAAATGCCAATCTTATCAAAGATGAGATCTTTAACCTGGCAAAAAACGGCACAACAGTTATCTTCAGTACCCATCGTATGGAGCAGGTAGAAGAAATATGCAATCACATCGTGCTTGTAAATAAAGGAAAGAAAATATTAGACGGAACCCTGGCCGATATCAAGAATGACTTTAAAGAAAATATTTACAGTATCAATGCAGGTGGCATATCTCCAGAAATATGCTCACCCCTGTTTGAGGTAGTAAAACATTTACCTGGCAGGCTTTTGATAAAATTAAATGCGGCTGCTAAAACCAATGATGTACTGCAGTATCTTATAAATGAGAAGATCGAGTTACATTCTTTTAATGAAGTTCTGCCCTCTTTAAACGAGATATTCATTAAGCTGGTTGAAGGCACTACTAATGCCAGGCAGTTTCAAAAAATTTAACTGAGAAAAAATTAATTAATAATATGAGTAAGATCCTGCTAATACTTAAGAGAGAATATTTGACCCGGGTTAAGAAAAAATCATTTTTGCTTACCACTATTTTATTCCCCGTGCTGTATATGGCTTTAATTTTTGGAACTACATACCTTGGTAAATCCACCCAAAAATTAAATGTAGCCATACTGGACCGTTCAGGTTATTTTTCTGACAGTGTATTGAATAAAGTAAATGCTATTGACAGCAGCACCATTCTTACTCCTGTTAAAGACACATCCGTACAAACCAATTTTAAAACCCAGGGTTATGATGGCTATATGATCATACCGGCCATGGATTGGAAAACCGGCATGAAGAATATTAAATTCATTACGGATAAAACCCATGGTGCAGGTACAGAGAATCTGATAGAAAGCAAGCTGAACCTGATATGGAGTGAAATCATCAATGAAAAATTGGGTATTGATATTGAAAAGAAGGTTGTGCTTTCGTCAAGTAGTATTTCAGTAAAAGAAGAGAACCGGCAAAACAAGAACGCTGATTCTTCAGTAGCATCGGCTATTGGCTATGCCTGTGG
>JAYUYX010000199.1:0-42860 GCA_043752205.1 Chitinophagaceae bacterium | reverse complement strand
CAAGTAAACGTTATTACAGGGTAAAAAAATGATTTTTTAAAATTTGCATAGTATTTTTGAAATACTCAAAATCATAAGTATGAATAAATTCCTTTTTTATATTGTTGTTTTTTCGTCACTGCATCTTTCCATAAAAGCACAATCAAGAGAAGAGCTTGAAAAGCAACGCACACAATTAAAAAAGGAAATGGAGCAAACACAAAAAATGCTGAACAGCAACAAGGTTAAAACAAAAGAGAATCTTGTACAGTGGAAGCTGATCAATGATAAGGTAAATCTGCAAAACAGGCTGATTGACAATATTGGTAAGGATATTAACCTCCTTGATAATAATATTTACAGTAACCAACGTGAAATAAATCGCTATAACAAACTCCTCGATACTCTAAAAGAAGAATATGCAAAAAGCATGGTGTATGCCTATAAGAACAGGAATAGTTACGATTTTTTGAGCTTTATTTTTTCGGCAGCCAGTTTTAATGATGCTATAAAACGTGTTGCTTATTTAAAGTATTACAGAGACTATAGAGAAAAACAGGGAGAGAACATTATAAGAACCCAGGGACTTCGCAAGCAACGTTTAACAGAGCTGGGTTCTATCAAGGAAAAGAAAAGCGAGGTGTTGCAAACGAAAGATAAAGAGATGAATGTGCTTGCATCTCAAAAAACTGAAAAGGACAGGATATTAAATGAATTAAAAAAGCAGGGTAAGCAACTCAACAATCAATTGACAGCATATACCAAGCAAATGCGTAAGGTGGACAATGCTATTAATGCAGCTATTAAAAAAGCATTGGCAGATGCAAAAAAGGCAGCTTTGAAGAAAGCTAATGAAGATGTAGCAGCCAATCCTGGTGTTACTAAACCTGAAACTAAATCGGTAGTACCAAAAACTAAAAAAACTGAACCGGCAAAAGCGCCTGTGAGTGTGTTATTGAATGCTGCCAATTCAGCATTAAATGAGAATTTCATAAAAAATAAAGGATCGTTACCCTGGCCGGTTGATAAAGGCTATCCACTTTTGCATTTTGGACGCAATGTGCTGCCAAGTGGAACTGTACTAGATATCACCGGTATCACCGTGGCCACAGATATTGGCAGTAATGTAAAATCTGTTTTTGATGGAGTTGTTTCCAATATTGTTTATATAGAAGACATGCAGGTTGTAATTATACAGCATGGTAAATATTTCAGCACGTACAGTAATTTAAGCAGTACCAATGTACAGCGTGGTCAGAATGTAAAAACAGGGCAGGTGATTGGTAAGGCAGGGGCGAATCTGGATGGGGTAGGCGCTGTGGATTTTTTCATTAACGATGAAAAAAATAATATTGATCCGGAAAGGTGGTTAAAGCGATAGATCAGATCACCCTTTTATAGAGAGCCTCATACAGAGGTACAATATTTTCAATGTCGAATTTTTTTGCCTGTGTCAATGCATTAGCTTTAAATTTTTTCAACGTAACCTCGTCCTGTAATATGTGTAAAGCATTTTTACTCATATCCTCTACATCGCCTACATCACTCATAAAACCACAGTAACCATTAATATTAATTTCAGGTAACCCTCCTGCATTGGTAGATATTACAGGAACTTCTGCAGCCATAGCTTCAAGTGCCGCAAGCCCAAAGCTTTCATATTCACTGGTCAATAAAAAAAGGTCGGCAATGGGTAAAATATCTTCCATCTGCTCCTGCTTACCTAAAAATTTTATGGTATTATGTGATTCGCATTTTCTTGCATTAGCTTCTATATGCGATCTTTCCGGGCCATCTCCAAGGAGCAATAAAGTGGCCGGCATTTTTTTCTGTATCAATAAAAAAGTAGCCACAACATCTTCAACACGCTTTACTTTTCTGAAATTAGAAGCATGCACAATAATTTTTTCCCCGTTGGGAGAAATAAGTTTTCTGAATGCATCAACAGGCTGCCGGTGAAAGCGTTTTACATCCACAAAATTGTGGATCACTTCTATATCTCCTTCTATATTAAAATTCTTAAAGGTTTCTTCTTTCAGGTTCTCTGAAACAGCTGTAAGGATATCACTTTCATTCATTGAAAAAGTTACAACAGGACTGTAAGTTTTATCACGGCCCACCAGTGTAATATCCGTGCCGTGTAAAGTGGTGATCACGGGTATTCTCTTTCCCTGTTTAGCTAATATCTGTTTGGCCATATATGCAGCAGCGGCATGTGGAATGGCATAGTGCACATGTAACAGGTCAACATCATTATTAAGTATCACATCCACCATGGTACTTGCTAATGCTGTTTCGTAAGGCGGGTAATCAAACAAGGGATAAGTGGGTACCCTTACTTCATGATAAAATATATTGGCATGAAAACCACTGAGCCGTACAGGTTGCTGATAAGTTATAAAATGAATATTATGTCCTTTATCTGCAAGCGCCTTGCCCAGTTCAGTTGCCAATACACCACTACCACCAAATGTAGGGTAACACACAATTCCTATATTCATAAAAACAAGTTTAATAAATCTATTCGTGCAATTTACCGAAATATTATTCATGATAGTTTCCATTCATGTATTGATATTAAATCAGTAAGTTTGTTCAATAACATTCATTATGTACAAAAAATTTTTTTCCCTTACACTTGTTGCCGTTTTTTTATCCGGATTGGTTGCAGCACAAGCTGATGATTCTGCAATTATCCGAAGGATATCTAATGAAATCCTTGCCAACGGTACTGCTTATGAAAACCTACGTTACCTCTGCAAGCAGATAGGGCCACGCCTCAGCGGATCGCCCCAGGCACAGATGGCAGTAGAGGCTACATATAAAATGCTGAAAGATGCAGGAGCAGATACAGTGTACCTGCAACCCTGCATGGTACCCCATTGGGTAAGGGGTGAAAAAGAAAAAGGTAATATTAAATTAACAGACGGAACAAAATATCAACTTCATTTATGTGCATTAGGTAACTCGGAAGGTACTGGTAAAAAAGGGCTTACGGCTACTGTAATTGAGGTCAAGAATTTTGATGAACTGAATAGTCTTGGCACCACAGGAATAAAGGGAAAGATCGTGTTCTTTAATTTTCCGATGAACCCTACTTATGTAAGATCTTTTATGGCTTACGGCGAAAGCGGCGCTTACAGAACAAGAGGACCGGCCAGAGCTGCAAAATATGGAGCAGTGGGTGTTATGGTTCGTTCTTTGGCAAGTAACCTAGATGATTTCCCACATACGGGAACTACTTTATACAATGATTCTTTTCCAAAGATACCGGCAGTTGCCATCAGCACCAACGATGCGGAATGGCTGAGCAGCCAATTAAAAAAGAATGCTGTTATTTCTGCCTATATCAGAACAACCAGCACCATGCTTGCAGATGCCCCATCTTTTAATGTTGTTGGAGAAATGAGGGGCACACAATTTTCAAATGAGATCATTACTGTGGGAGGCCATTTAGATAGCTGGGACCTTGCAGAAGGTGCACAGGACGATGGCGCAGGCTGTGTGCAAAGTATAGAGGTATTGAGAGCCATGAAAGCGCTTGGTTTAAAACCTAAGCGTACCATCAGGGCTGTAATGTTTATGAATGAAGAGAATGGCGGTCGTGGTGCACAAGCATATCTTGAAGCAGCTAAACAAAAAAAAGAGCAACATATCTTTGCTTTAGAAAGTGATGCCGGTGGTTTTACGCCCCGGGGTTTTGGCCTGGATATGAGCGAAGAAAAGCGGGCAAAGGTAAATGGCTGGAAAAATTTATTTTATGATTATGGTGTGTATGATATTTCACCCGGTGGTGGTGGAGCTGATATAGGGCCGTTAAAACAGATCGGTACTGCTCTGGCAGGATTTAGTCCGGATAGCCAGCGCTACTTTGATCTTCACCATGCTGCTACCGATACTTTTGAAGCAGTAAGCAAAAGAGAATTACATTTGGGCGCTGTTAATATGGCAGCATTTGTTTACCTGGTAGATAAATATGGTCTATAATATTACAAATTAAAAAAGATTTATGGAAGATGTACAATTTAATCAGGTAGTAAAAGAACAACCCAAAACGAAAAGCGGTTTCCGAAAATTTATAAGATGGGTTGTATTCTTATTATTATTGGCACTGGCAATTGGTTTTTGGTGGAAATATTATTTTGTTTTTGGCGAAGGTGTAAAATCAGGCGAATTGAATTATGTAGTTAAGAAAGGAAATGTTTTTAAGACATACGAGGGAAAACTTATTCAGTCAGGGTTTCGTTCACAAACACCCGGCTCTATTAATTCTTATGAGTTTGAATTTTCTGTTGCTGATGACAGCATTGCCAATACACTAATGAACAACAGCGGTAATTATTTCGACCTTCATTATAAAGAATATAAAGGTACTCTCCCCTGGAGAGGCTTCAGTACTTTTATTGTTGACAAGATTATTAGTATGAAAGTGGTAAAGCGCTAATTAGATTCCGGCATACAATAAAAATATTACCGGCTTTTTATGAAAGTCGGTTTTTTCTTTCTTCCAGTCTGCAATGGTTTTTGTTTTTACAAATTCATTTGGTCCTGTCAGTTCTGCTGCGATGCAAAGTTTGGTAGATGGCCTGCAGTTTTTTAATAATGTCTCAAGCAGTTGATTGTTGCGGTAAGGCGTTTCAATAAATATTTGTGTGCTATTTTTCTTTTGGGATGTAGCTTCCAAAGCTGTAATGGTTTTATTTCTTTCCAGGCTGTCAATGGGTAAATAGCCTACGAATTCAAACTGCTGCCCATTCATGCCGCTGGCCATTAAAGCCAGCAGGATAGAACTTGGACCTACAAGGGGTTTTACAACAGTGTTCATTTCCTGTGCTACAGCTATTAAGATCTGGCCAGGGTCTGCAATTCCGGGGCAACCAGCCTCACTGATGATGGCAATATTTTTGCCCGCTGTAATTTTTTGTTTAAATGTATTTACTAATTCTGTTTCGGCTTTGTGTATAGTAAACCACTCATAGTCATCAATTACAATATCCCTGCACATACTTTTTAAAAATCGTCTTGCAGTTCTTTCATTTTCTGCAAAAATTACCTGGCAGTTTTTTACTGCATCAATTATATAAAGCGGGATGGTTATTGTAGCCGATTCTTCCAAAACCGAAGGAATAAGGTAAATAGTTGAGGTCATGTATTATAAATTGATCTTGCCTGAAACATTTATTAAGCCCTCTGTCTTGGCATTGTACAAACTAATGGTTGCGGCAATTACCGCATAGCTGGGAGCAAACAACCAGCCCAAAATAGGTATAAAATGCATTAAGTAAAAAACCATTCCATTACCAATAGCCAGTCCTTTGTGTCGGCTAATAAAATTTATGCTCTGTGAAGTAGATAGTTTATTACGTTCGCAGCTGTAATCCAACATGGAGAAGCCCAGGTAATAACATTCTACCAGTAAAGCAAGCAGCGGCGTTATCCAGCCAATCACGGGGATGAAAGATAAGATGAGGATAGAGACTGTGTAAACAGTTTGCCAAAGCAGGTTTCGCAGGGCAAGCCGTATGCCCCGTATAATATCCTTCATCAACTGTTTAAAATTAAAAGGATATTCTTTACCTTCTATAATGGCTTCGGTTTTTTCACTTAGGTAAGCAAATAAAGGCGATCCTATTATCAGGAATACATATTTAAAAAGAGAAAAGTAAAATAATAGCAATATCAGATTAAGGATGATCTGGCCAAAGATGAGCAAAAAACTAAGCCAGCTGTTCTGCATTTTCTCCATCCACTCGCCCACACCCGATCTTTGTAGCATAAAATCAATAGCACTGTTACTTGATACAACAAATAAATAAATACCTGCACAAAACAGTATAGCATAAATTAATCCTGGTATCAGTATCCATTTCCATAACCTGTGCTTAATGATAAAGCGATGAGTCTGGTAATACGCCTGCAGCGAAATGATGATCTCTTTTAACATGTATTATTCCAAATGGCTATTAGTTGTATATCGTATTTTAGCTTTAAAGTTAATACTATAATGAAGAAATTACCCATTCAATTTTATAAAAGAGATGATGTTGTTTTAATTGCAAGGGAATTGGTAGGAAAAATTATTGTAACCAACTTTAATGGAGAGGTTACATCAGGCCGTATCGTTGAAACAGAAGCCTATATTGCTATTACAGATAGAGCGTCACATTCTTACAGGGGCAAACGTACAGCACGTAATGAACACATGTATGCTGCAGCTGGTACATCTTATGTGTACATCTGTTACGGTATGCATCATTTATTTAACGTGGTAACCAATAAAAAAGATGTACCCGATGCTGTGCTCATACGAGCCGTGGAGCCACTCAGTGGAATTGATATCATGCTGAAAAGGACTGGTAAAATAAAGTTAGATAACAGCTTAACAAAAGGTCCGGGTAATGCAGCAAAAGCACTGGGCATTTCAAAAATTAATTCAGGATTAAATTTACTCGACAATGATATTTACCTGGCTCATGATAAATTTAAAATTATTGAAAATGCTATTGGTGCCAGCCCACGTATTGGTGTTGAAAGTTCTGGTGAAGCAGCACTGTTGCCTTATAGGTTCTACTTAAAAGGCAATAAATATGTAAGCAGTTATCCTAACAAATAATTTTAACTGCGATTTGATAAAGAGTTGTCACCTGGGCTGTTGAACCTTGTATGTTCAATTATATAATCCGTCTTCCGTAGATTGAGAGTAAAAATTTAAAAGACCTTTCAACTTAACGTTGAAAGGTCTTTTAAATCAAAAATAAATCTTAGTTTATCTTACAACTACTTCACCTGTTTTAATTTTATTTCCATTAGCCTCTCTTAATACTATATAATAAACACCTGTTCCCAAGTTACGCATATCTATCTGGTGCAGCTGGTAAGGTTGAGATACGGGATATTCTCTGTTAAGCACTCTTCTGCCATAACTGTCGTAAATCGTTATGTTTTGTATTGTTTTATTTGAAGCAGAAACACCAGCACTATAATAACTAATTGTAAACCTGCCATCATTTGGACTTGGGAAAACAAACAGTTTGTTACTGGCAGAATCAGCAATGGTTATTGATGCAGCGGTAGAGATACATGAACCAATAGTTGCCACAACTGAATACGTTCCTAATTCATTTAAACTAACTACAGTTGAATTTCCAATTACAGTAATGGGTAGGCCATTTTTGGTCCAAACAGTTGTAAAACCTGTTGGTGGGTTTACAGTTGCTGTGAGTGTTGTAGTTCTTCCTGGTAATAATTTTGTATAAGGCGATGCTGATAAAGTTACTGTTGGTTGTGCTGTTATCGTTAAAGATGCATTGCCAGATGTAACCGGGCCGCAAGGTGCATTACCATTTACAACAGTCCTGTACAGGTAACCCGTCATGGATGTAGTAACCCCTGATAAAATTAAATTGTTTGTTGTAACGCCATTATAAACACCGGCATTATTAATATTGGTCCAGCCGGAGCCTCCGTCTGTACTCACCTGCCATTGGTATGTAAGTGATGAGCCGGTTGCAATTATATTAAAGTTTGTGGTGCCGGTAGCGCAAATGCTTTTCGGTGTTGGCTGTGTGGTAATAACTACAGGAGTGTTTACTATTAATGCGGCATTGTTGCTGGTAGCTGTTGGTGAACAGGTACCGGCTACAACAGAGCGGTAAAGATATCCACTCATAATTGTAGTAGCACCTGTTATAGTTAAGGTGCCGGTAGTTACACCGGAATAAACGCTGCCATTGCTGATATTATTCCAGGGGCCGCCAGCGCCTGATGTACTCACCTGCCACTGGTAGCTCAATCCGCTTCCATTAGCTGCAATAGTGTAAGTAACATTTCCTCCAATACAAGTGATGTTAGATGTTGCCGGTTGTGTAGTAATTACCGGCCCGGTTGATACAGTTAATATTCCTGCATTGGAATTTGTAATTCCGCAGTTAGCTGAAGCAACAGCACGATATTGATAGTTATTCATTACTGCGGTTGCAGCGGTAATAGTTAATGTAGCTGTGGTTACACCGGCATACATCGCTGTATTTGATAGATTCGTAAATGTATTTCCTCCATCAACACTTACCTGCCATTGATAGCTGGCTCCAGTTGCCGAAACGGTAAAAGAAGTATTTGTTCCTGCACAAATAGATTGGCTGGTTGGCTGGGCTGTAATAACTGGCCCGGCACCCCCTGAAATCGTATAAGTAAGGTTTACATTTTGTGATGCTGCACCGCTTGCAGTTCCTGTAATTGTTATAACATAAGTACCTGCTACCAACGTATTGGCATTGTTCAAACTTACAACACTGCTGCTGCCAGGTGCTATTGGATTGGTTCCAAATGTTATGTTGGTTCCTGCCGGAACGCCTGCTGTTGCAGCAAGCGTAATTGGATTGGTAAAGCCACCACCTGAATTTGTTCCTAAGGTGGTATTAATTATAGCTGGTGCAGGGCAGGTAGCTGTAGACTGTGCAGGCGTATTGAAGGTAAAGCCTGATGGTATTGATACCGGGCTTTCCCAAACACCACGGCCATAAGTGGCTACTCTTAATTTGCCTGATGCTTTTTGAATTTCAAGTTCATTGATACTTACTAAAGGTAAATTATCAGAAAAGCTAGTCCAGCCTGAAGCACCTTCCTGTTGGGTGAAAACTCCAATGTTCATTCCAACATAAATATTCCTTGGCGTATTATCATCTACAACAATAGCCCTGGTAACAATTGCCGGTAGATTGGTAGATATATTTGTAAAAGTTGCTCCACCATCTACTGAAACCAATACCCTGTTAGAAGTACTATTACAAGCTATCCATATCTTCATAGGATTGGTAGGGTCTATGGCAATATCATTGATGCTTGCAGGTGCTGTTCTGGTAGCCCAGTTTGCACCGTCATCAGTAGTTACATATAAATTAGCACCTCTCGATGCATAAATAGTTGATGGTGCAGAAGGCGATATAGCCAGGTCAGTCAACAGGGTTGTAATTACACCTGTTGAAATATTTGTCCAGTTAGAACCACTGTTTACTGATTTCCATACACCTGTCCATCCACCATATAAAATAGTTTCATTAGTTGGGTGTGTTACTAATGGTGTTACCCAATCGCCCGAACTGGGTTGACTAAGATTCGTATAACTGTTACCGCCGTTTATCGAACGGTAGATAGCACCATTCTGGCTTGTGCCCCATATATTAAGATGATTGGTAGGGCTTACAAGTCCTTCCATACCATCGGCTCCTAACCAATCTACCCAGTTGCCGCCTGATTGCCTGGCAACAGATCCATTATCCTGTGCACCACCCGTGATTACATTTGCATTTGTTTGTGAATTGGCTATCCTGTAAAATTGCCTGATGCCCATTCCGGCGGAAATATCTGTCCAATCATCTCCGTTATTTAAGCTTTTAAAAAGCCCGCCATCTGATATAGAATAAATAGTAGCATTTATCCAAAACAACCCATGCACATCTGCATGGTTATAACCAATACTGTTTGGCAAAAACCAGGCGGTAATAGGAGTAAAACTGGTTGCTTCATTTGTTGATTTCCAGCAAATGATACCTGCAATATAAACCTCGGCAGCATTTGTGGGTGATACATCAAGGGCCATATCATAAGTTGCCTGTCCCCCAGTTCCGGTACCTGTAGTTTCATAGCCAAAATAGTTAGTTCCGTTTCCCGGGTTACCAACAACAGTTGTAATAAAGGTTAATCCTGCATCAGTAGATTTATACATTCTGCCAAAAGTATTTCCGCTTGCCTGTACTATATAAACATAATTTGGATTTGCTGCAGACACGGCAACCAGCGTACGGCCCGAGTTAGTAATACCCTGACCTGCACTTAACGGGAGCCAGGTTAGTCCATTATCAATAGAGCGATAAACATCATTACCGGTAGCGTACAAGATGTTCATATCATCGGGCTTAAATTCAATGTCTTCCTTGCTGCCGGTGTGTACCTGTGTCCAGTTTGTACCGCCATTTACTGAACGGAAAATGCCGTTTGTTGCACAGGCAAAAACAATATTTGGGGTACTTGAATGGATAAGAATTTTTCGGATTGTACCTAATGGGCCGCTTCCTGTTAGCGCCCATGTTGCACCGGCGTTGGTTGATTTTAATAAGCCGTTAGACCCACTGGTACCGGCATATACAATGTTTTGATTGACCGGATCGATTGTGATTGCAAAAATGGACATCCACAAAGCATTATTATCTGTAAGTGGTTGCCATGTGGTTCCACCATTTATGGTTTTCCATAAACCACCGCCGGGTGAGCCGGCATAGATTATTGATTCATTTGCTGGATGTATTCCTATTGCAGCAATTCTACCTGTGCCCGGGTTCCAGCTGCTGGTTCTGTTCCAGGTTAGCGGTCCAAGCTCGGTCCAGTTGCCTGCCTGGATAATATTAGATCTGGAAGTGGCTGCACTATTGAGGTAATTTTGCCAATCGGTTTTGGGCGAAATATAAGAACCGTTCTCATCAGTATGAAATCGACGCTCATACAACCAGCGTTGAAATTGCTTGTAGCCTGTACCACGTCCTGTACCAACTGTATCAAAATGTCGCTGGGCAATGCGTTCGGCATCCCTTAGCGTAATATCAGTTTTTTCCATCAATTCAAAAATGGAGACCTGGGCAAATGCGCCTAGGCTGATGAATAAAAGCAAAAAAGAGTAGATGATCTTTTTCATAAAAAATTTATTAGGAATGAGTATTAATGTAATGTCAGGTTAGTATGGTATTGTAGCGCATTTTGGCGTTGCAAACATCCCTATAATTATTAAAATAGCCAAAGAATAATTTGTAAGGAATGTATAAAATCTGCGTACAAATAAAAACTCCCGTTCAACACATTGAACGGGAGTTAAGTTATAAAAGCATTTGGTAGATTATCTTACAACAACTTCCCCTGTCTTAATTTTATTTCCATTGGCCTCTCTTAATACAATATAATAAACACCTGTACCATTACGGCGCATGTCTATATCATGTAATTGATAAGCCTGGGTTACTGGATATTCTTTATTTAATACCCTGCGGCCATAACTATCATAAATAGTTATGTTTTGTTTTGTAGGATTGGTTGAAGAAGCATTTGCAGTGTAATACGAAATGGTAAACCTGCCATTATTAGGGCTTGGGAAAACAAATAGCTTAGCGCTGGCAGAATCTCCTATCGTAATAGATCTTGATAAGCTAACACATGCAAGATTAGAAGCATCAGCAGCAGTTACAGTATAGGTACCCAATCTTGATAGATTTACAAGATGGGTATTTCCAGCAAATGTCTGCGGTGCACCTGGCCCTACATAACTCCATGTATAGATAAAATTAGTAGTAGTAGCAGAGCTTGCTGTAGCTGTAATTGTTGTGTTTAGCCCTGGTAGCAACCTTGTGTAAGGAGATGCTGTTAAGGTTAGTGTTGGTTTTGGCGTTGCAATTACACTTACTGAAGCTGAATTTGTACATCCAGTAGCTGTGATAGTTCCGGTAACTGTATAAGTTGTATTTACAACAGGAATTGCAGTTACACTAGCTCCTGTGGCAGGAGTTGTTCCTGTACTCCAGGTGTAAGTATCTGCTCCGCTTGCAGTTAAAGTAACAGGTGATCCGGAACAAATACTTGCTGCTGATGGAATTACAGTTACTATTGGCAAAGGATTTACTGTAAGTGTTGCACTATTAGAGGTAGTTGAGCCGCATTGTCCACTTACAATTACTCTATATTGATAATTATTCATTGCAAACAATGCTCCTGTAATATTTAATGTTGCAGTTGTAACCCCTGAATAAGGAGCCGTATTTGAAAGGGCAGACCAACTGCCACCTCCATTAGTACTAACCTGCCACTGGTATCCAGTGCCAGTAGTAGATCCTACGGTAAAATTTGTATTCAAATTTGTACATACCTGTTTTGAAACTGGTTGTGTACCTATTGCAGGGCCTGCACCGGGATTTACTATATATGTTAATGTAACTGTTTTTACAATTGTTCCTGATGTTCCTGTAATTGTTATAGGATAACTGCCTGGAATAAGTGTATTTATTCCATTGAGCGTAACAACGGTACTGTTTCCGGGTGTTACAGGGTTTACACTGTAACTAACTGTTGTTCCCGGGGGATTACCAGTTGCTACAAGATTAATAGGAGTAGTATAACCACCGTTGGAAATTGTAGCTAATGTAATATTTGCTGAAGCTGCTGTACCACAGGTAACTGTTACTGGTAAAGCTGGTATAAAATCATAAGAGCCTACCGCTGACGTGATACTAAAATTTGCATTGGAAATATCAAAGAAAATATTACCTATTGCTTCTATTTTAATTCTGGCAGTCGTTGTTATTCCCACAGGAATTGTAATAGCTTCGGACCCATCGTTAGGCGTACTGGCACTAATAACTGTAGGATAGGTATTACCACCATCTGTAGATAAAGATATCATAACATTTGCAACGCTGATAGGTGCATTCTCTGATCCCACTGTATTCCAGGTTATAGTTTGTGTTGAAGCTCCTGCATAGCTTTCTCCGCCATTTGGTGATGTAACAGCAAATGGGCCCGAGGTAGCCACCACATTTATCTGGAAAACTGTAGAGTTCTGGCATCCACCTGCACCACTTGAAGCGACACCGCCACCAACAGCTTTATTATCTCTTACAGATAATTTAAATTTCATTGCCCTTGCAACTGGTGATAAGGTTTCACCTTTTAACCCATTCATGGTTGCAGGTGGGCTTGCCGGATACCCGGCTAATATTACAGCCATATCCGGGAATGTTCTGCTACCAGTTACTTTTGGTATTCTTGATTTAAATAAAGGCACACTATTTCCTGTGGCGGCAGTTGCTCCTGCATTCCAGCTTGTATTTCCTGTACCTGAAAAATCCCACTGCTCCCAGCAATATGTAAGTGGGTCATTATCGGGATCAGTTGCAGTTCCTGTTAATGTAAAAGGAGTACCGATTGGTATACTTACACCATTATTATTTAAAGTGCCAATTATAGGTATTTGATTGGATGTTGCAGATATTGTTCCACAACTACTTCCCGTGCCTGAAACAAAATTGCTTATTTCATCAAAACTGATGGCATGGAAAAAAGGATCACTGTTAGGCTGTATATCTTGACCACCACAAATACCGGCATAAGCCTGTATTGTAGTACCACTTCCTACTTCATATTTAGTAGAGTTGGGTGATGAGCCACAACCAGCCATGGAATGGTTTCCGCCAAACTGGTGCCCAATTTCATGAGCTACATAATCAATATCATATCCATCTCCGGTTGGGTTTGGACTTCCGGTAATTCCTCTGGCCTTTGAATTACCACATGGTGAATTTAACTGGGCCAAACCCCCTCCACCGGTACTGAATGTATGGCCAATATCATAATTTGCAGAACCGATATTTGCATCACAAACGACCTGGCTTTCATTGATCAAAACATTGGCATTATTATTTCCGTTAAATGGATCAGTAGCAGCATCTAAAAATTCTATTATATTATTATTTGCAACAAGCGTCATGCTTATAGATAATTCAGTTCTATAAACACCAACAACACGGTTTACTGAAGTTACTATGGCAGCGTGTACTATGGCAGGGTTTGTACCGGCATTAATTCCGGGTGCCTGTGCATACTCTCCCGTACATGCTACAGCTAATCTGTATGTTCTTAATTCGGTTCCCCTGCATGCAGCAGCAATGATATTACTACCGCTCGGCTTGGGCGTGTAATCAGGTACATCACAGGTCCAGCTACCTTTATTGTTCATAAGGTCTTTTCTGTAATAGCTGATATAATCGGTAGTATTACCAACTGCATAAGGATCTATATAATAAGTACCGTTAATGGTTAATACCTGTGCATGAAAGCCTCGTGGGCCAATATCAAAACGTATGCTGGCATATATATCATCAATACCTTGTCCGGCAAAAGTTTTAATGTCGGGGAATTTAGCTTCTAAAGCTGGCTCTTGTATACTGCTTTCCCAAACCCTGAACCTGGCAATTTTGCCGTCGGGCATAGGAATAAGCATAACAGGTGCAAGACTTTGGTTAACACTCTTTTCAGATGGAAGAGATGATAAGAAAGATTTTAATTGACTTAAATCAGCCTTAACTGTATTGTATTTTGTTGGTACTATTACCCTTTTGCTATTTACTAAAGAGACTGCAGACTCATTCTTGGACGAAAAGAAAGAATTTTGCGCAAGCAAGGAAGAAGAGAGCGTTAACAAACATAAAATGGAAAATGAAATCTTGTAGATTTTTTTCATGATGACTTGGATTTTAAATCTATTGAAAAACAGGATTACAACTAAAGACTTGGTAATTAATTATTCAATAAACAAATGATTAAGGTTTAAAATGTTACTAAATTGATTATACTATATTGTTAGATTTAAAAAAAGCCTTTTTCAGAAGTCCTTTTTATTTTTAAGTTTGTAAATTAAAATTTAGGACAGGGAATACCTTGGTAATCCGGTGGCCTTTTTATGAAAATTATAGAAAATTCCGATCCACCACGAGACGCCGTAGCTGCTTTTAAGTTAGAGATATTAAAATCATAACTGGCACCAATTCTTAGCCCGCCAAATTCCAGCCCGATGTATGGTACAATAGCGTCATTTAACCTGATCCAGCTACCAATGTAAATAGCACTTGGTTTTTCTGCATCCTGGCTTAAATTAGCTGCTATGGCCCCACCTAAGGTAGTTTCGCTTGCTTTATTTTGTATTTGATGAATTACAGAAGCATGAACGGTCAACAGATCAGACAATGGAAAAGATCCTCCTGCATGTGCAGAAATACGGCCAGCCAAATACCAGTTCTTATCTTTAAAACCAACCTTGGGGCGGTTGATATGATACATAGAAGCACCCAGATAAAAGTTATTTTCTCCGTTTGTAGATCCTGAATATAAAAGCCCGGCATTTATATCAAAATAACTTTGATTGTTCCCATTGCTAATAACATCAGAAGTTGTACCGGTAAACCCGTTTTGTGTTAACTGGTCTTCAAAAGTTAATTTACTTATATCCAGGCTAAGACTACTGTAAGTAGCCTGGAAACCTGCCCCGATCGTGCTGTATCCATTTTCATCCAATGCTTTGTGGTACGACATGGATGCAGAACCATAATTAAGCTTTAAAATATTATTTGCGCTGGCATCTGTAAGGCCTGAAATACCTACACCAAAAACATCCTTATCAGGGATCCTGCTTTTTAAAATGGGAAAATCCAATGACGCACTGGTAGTTACATAAGCCTTTGGAATTGATGGCCATTGATCACGGTGATTTGCTGCAAGGCGCCATGTACCGCTAAACTTACCAGTAAACGCGGGGTTTAAGGTTAATGGCGATGCAAAAAATTGTGAAAAATGCGGATCCTGGGCTTTTAACATCAGGCTTGCAAACAGGGCACAAATACAAACTAATAATTTTCTCATTTTTAATATCTATTCAGAACAATAAAGATAAGGATTTACAGTAAAATGCTGCATGGAAATATTTTGGGTTTAGTGTTTTGCGTCTTGGGTTTGCCATCCCACCTAAGCTTTTATATAATTGTAAAAGAAAATCTGCCTAACACATAACTAAAATTCCATAATCCAAAATGATCCTATCCCTGCATTTTAGCACCAAAAGCTAAGTCACCTGCATCACCGAGGCCTGGCACAATATAACCTTTGGCTGTTATCTCATCATCAATATCACCACACCAGATGGTTGCTTTTGGAAATGCTCTTGTAACATATTCGATTCCTACAGTACAGGCAATAGCGCAAACAATATGTAATTCTTTAATATTGCCTTCCTCTTTTAAAAACTGAATCGATTTTACCAGCGAAGAGCCTGTAGCGATCATCGGGTCGCTAATGATTACAATTCTATTTTCAATATCAGGGCAACTCATGTATTCCATATGAATATCAAAACTGCCATCGGGATTGTGTTTACGGTAAGCGCTTATGAATGCATTATCGCCTTTATCAAAATAACTTAATAAACCTGTATGCATGGCAAGGCCGGCACGTAATATAGTAGCCAATACAGGCTGCTCAGATAAAACTTTGCTGCTGCTGATACCTAATGGTGTTGTAGTCTCTTTTTCTACCCATTCCATTTGTTTGCTGATCTCGTATGCAATAACTTCTGCAACACGTTCCAGGTTTCTGCGAAAACGCATACGGTCCTGTTGTAATTCGGTATCTCTTAATTCGCTTACCCAATTACTTATTAAAGAATGTTTTTCGCTGAGATTGATAACCATGATAATAAGTTTTTGGGGTTTTGTGTTTTTAGTTTTTGTTCCCGGCTTAAGTTCTTTATTTAACTTTATTGGCGTCGCACACTTGTACCTTCTCAATTTATTGAACCTTGAGGGTTGTAAAAATGTAACAAGGCATTTAGTAGCAAACAAAACTAAAATAAAAAATCTCCATATCTATATTTTTTCTGAACAACGTAATTGTATTTTTCTCTGTTTCCCTGCTTCCATCCCAAAATTATTGGTCAGACGGGCGTTGGACCAACATTTAACATACTGTTTCACAAAAATGTAGTTTTATTGTATTCAAATTAAAAACAATGAAAAAGGTAATACCGGTTTTAATAATGTTGAGTTTTGTTTTTTCTGCCTGTGGCGGCGATGATAAAATGGATGAGGCAAAAGCAAAAGATAAATATGAGCAAACCAAAGAAAGCCTTGAGGAAACTGAAAAGAAAAATCCCAAAAGATTTTTAAGTGTAGAAGGCAGCGATAAGAAAAACCTATTGGGCCAAAGGGTAATAAAAGGCACGGTTAGCAATAAAGCAACCGTGGCCAGTTTTAAAGATGTAGATATTGAACTTACCTTTTACAGTAAAACTGGTGCATTGCTAGAAAGAGACCATGAAGTTGTATATGAAACTATTGCACCCGGCAGCAGTGAAAATTTTAAAACTAAATATTTTGCACCAAAAGGTACTGATAGTGTTGCGATGAAAGTTGTCGGAGCAAAAAATGAATAGGTTTATTTATACAAACTTAAACCCATCCCCGTCAAACAAGCCCAGGTCACTGAGTTTTAAATGCGGTATTACCAGTAAGGCCATAAAAGATAAGGTCATGAAGGGGGCAGTTAAAGTTGAACCCAATTCTTCTTTAACCATTTTATCAATAGCCGTGTATGCCGCTGCTACTTTGTAACCATCATCATTGCTCATTAAGCCGGCTACGGGCAAGCCAAGCATCATTTCTTTTTGCTCTTTTACAGCACTAACTCCGCCCTTTTCGCTGATAATTAAATTCACTGCTTTACAAATACTTTCATCATCAACCCCAACCGCAACAATATTATGGCTATCATGTGCTACAGAGGAAGCAATGGCACCCCGTTTTATTCCGAAATTTTTAATAAATGCTTTCGCCACTGGCGCATCTTTATAGCGGTTAACAACTACTATCTTTAAAATATCATTTGTCACATCAGCTTCATAAAAACCATTTTTTATAAGTGGCTTGCAAATAATTTTATTGGTTATCAGTTGCCCATCCAGTGCTTCAATGGCATACGGCGGTTCAGCAAAATCTGAAATCTGAAATCTAAAATCTAAAATATCTTTCTCTTCACAATCAAAATTATTCAGCAGTTCTGATGAATGACTAATGATTAATGACTTGCCTTTGTCAGCAACTAGTTCTCCATTAATATAAGTCTGGGCAACTTTAAAATTCACGAGGTCTTCCACAACAATAAAATCTGCTGCATCGCCTTCTTTCAGTAAACCAATATCCATATTATAATGCTGTACCGGGTTTATACAGGCCGCTTGTAAAACTTTAAACACATCAATGCCTTTAGCAACAGCTCTCTGGCATAGTTGATTGATATGCCCATCAGCTAAACTATCCGGGTGTT
This sequence comes from Chitinophagaceae bacterium, assembly GCA_043752205.1. GTDB lineage: Bacteria > Bacteroidota > Bacteroidia > Chitinophagales > Chitinophagaceae > Ferruginibacter. The sequence continues at coordinate 24,977 of JAYUYX010000199.1, read as the reverse complement.
TATCATCACTGCAAAACATTAGCATGGCATAATGTTCATGCATAAGGTCAATCAATGCTTCAAAATTTTTGGCAGCACTCCCTTCCCGTATCAGGATCTTCATACCATATTTTAATTTGTCCAATGCTTCATCCGCTGTAAAGCATTCATGATCGGTTGTTATTCCGGCATCTATATATTTTTTTGCATCATCGCCTTTTAGTCCCGGTGCATGGCCATCTACGGGTTTATTATATTTTTTTGCAGATGCAATTTTTTTAAACACTTCTTCATCGCCAAGCAATACAGCAGGGAAATTCATCATTTCACTTAAATAATGTATTTCAGTTTTTTGCAATAATATATCTACCTCTTCAGCATTTAATGCAGCACCGGCTGTTTCAAAAATGGTAGCAGGCACACAACTGGGAGCCCCAAAATGAAATTTGAACGGAACCGTTTTTCCGTTGGCAATCATAAATTCAACTCCTTCCATACCACAAACATTGGCGATCTCATGCGGATCACTAATGGTACCAACTGTGCCATGTACAACAGCAAGTTTTGCAAATTCAGCGGGTATCAACATGGAACTTTCTATGTGTACATGGCTGTCAATAAAACCGGGTAAAATATAGTTGTCCGTTGGCCGTTGTCCGCCCGCAGGGCCCTGTGGGTTGTCAGTGGGGAGTTCACTGATAGTCAGGATCTTCCCTTCTTCAACAGTCACTTCGCCATAAAAAATACGTTTAACTGTTACATCAACAATATTGCCCTGTATTTTAAAGCTGCTCATTTAATTTTAATACTTTATATAAGTTTTATGAAAGGTTAAGGTACATGTTAAATGGAAACCAAAAAAAGAATTGCCCTGAGTTTTTACCCTATATTTACAGCCTAAAAATTATACACAAATGAAAAATTTAATGGTATTAGGATTATTTATCCTTTCGCTGGTTTTAGTGCAGTTTACACAGGCACAAACAGTTGATGAAGTTATTAATAAACATGTAGCTGCATTGGGTGGCAAAGAGAAATTAACTAAAATTCAGAATTTGGTAATGGAAGGCAGTCTTACTATACAGGGCACAGAAATTTCTGTTATCTCAACTCAGGTACATAATAAATTAAACCGACAGGATATTAGCGCAATGGGTATGAACGGGTTTGATATGATGACGGCAACAGAAGGCTGGACATATATGCCTTTCCAGGGCATGCAAAAACCTGAGCCTAAAACTGCTGATGAAGTAAAAGAAAGCCAGAGCGATTTGGATGTTGCTGGCCCACTTGTTGATTATGCAGCTAAAGGCCACAAAGTTGAATTGCTGGGTAAAGAAGATGTTGATGGTACAGAGAGTTACAAAATAAATGCAACCCTTGCCAGCGGTAAAACAATTACTTATTTTATTGATCCTGCCTCAAACCTGATCATCAGGACAAAAGAAAAAAGAAAAATGAATGGTCAGGAAGCTGACCTGCAAACCGATTTTTCTGATTACAAAGAAGTGGAAGGTGTAAAAATGCCTTACAGCATTACACAGCAGTTTGGAACTGTATTGATCTCCAGTATTAAAGTGAACCAGGCAATACCAGAAAGTGCTTATAAGCACGATATGTAAAACATAGTGCTAAAGAAATAACCCGGTTTTTTACAACCGGGTTATTTTTTTTAAACCATAAATGGCAGAACTTTATTTGTACCTTGATTTTTCTGCTTAATAAAATCATAAACACATGAAATCAATACTAACTATTTCCATCAGCTTACTTTGTTCCGTTTCCATACATGCACAGATAAGTTCTGCAACTTTTGGGATGATGGAAGCTCGCCAAATTGGGCCCGCTACCATGGGTGGCCGCTTAACTGCTATTGAAGGAATCAACAACGAGCCTCGTACAATTTATATAGGCTCTGCCGGTGGAGGCGTTTGGAAAACCACAAATGCAGGCGTAAGCTTTAAATCAATTTTTGATAAATATTGCCAGAGTATTGGTGCTTTAGCTATTGACCAGAAAAATCCTAAAATTGTTTTTGTAGGCACAGGCGAAAGTAATATGCGTAATACCGTTTCTATCGGCGATGGCTTGTACCGCTCCAATGATGAAGGAGAGAACTGGACAAAAGTAAATGGCTTCGACAGTACAGAACATATCAGCCGGATAATTATTGACCCGCTAAATTCAAATAATATTTATGTGGCAGCCCCGGGGCCTTTATGGAGCGATAGCAAACATCGTGGATTATATAAATCATCAGACGGAGGAAAGAATTTTGAAAAAATTCTTTTTATAAATGATAAGACCGGTGTTGCAGATATTGCTATAAATCCGGTTAACCCTTCTATTGTGTATGCAACTACCTGGGAGTTCAGGCGTAAGCCATTCTCATTTAATTCAGGCGGAACAGGAAGCGGAATTTATAAAAGCATAGACGGGGGCAAGACCTGGAAAGAAATTACAAGCGGCCTTCCGCCCAAGCCTTTTGGCCGTACAGCAATTGCATTGGCTCCCAGTGCACCTGATAATTTAATTGCAATTGTGGAAGCAGAAAAAACAGGTTTATATATTTCTGGCGATGCTGGCGAAACCTGGAAACAGCAAAGCTCAACAGTGAATGTAGTTTCAAGGCCATTTTATTTTGCAGCTTTGGTTATCGATCCTAAAGATCCAAAAAGAGTTTATAGACCGGGTTATGGGTTTAGTTACAGTGATGATGGCGGATATTCTTTTGCAGATGGTGGGGGAAATGTACATGCTGATCATCATGCCCTATGGATCAACCCAAATTATACTAACCAGATGTTCCTCGGTACAGATGGAGGATTATACATTAGCAATGACAGGGGTGCCAACTGGATGATGATGCCTTTTCTTCCCGTATCACAATTCTATCATGTTACTTACGATATGAAAGAGCCCTACAATGTATATGGCGGCTTGCAGGATAATGGAAGCTGGTATGCACCTTCGCAAAGTGCCGGTGGTATTGAGAACAGTGATTGGAAGAACACTGGTGGTGGTGATGGTTTTTGGGTGCAGATCGACGGTATAAATCCTGATATTGTTTATTCCGAATCACAGGGAGGAGAGATCGTTCGTACAGACCACAAACAGGGTAAAGCATTTAATATTAAACCGCAGCAGGCTTTAAATGATGAGAAGCTAAGGTTTAACTGGAACACACCCATCGTTATCGGGCAAAAAAATAAACGCAATCTTTATATCGCTTCACAATATTTATACAAGTCGGTTGATGAAGGGAAGAACTGGATAAAAATTTCGCAAGACCTTACTACAAACAATAAAGAAAAACAAAAGCAGGAACAATCAGGTGGACTCAGTGCTGATAATACATCTGCCGAAAATCATTGCACTATTTTTAGTATTGCCGAATCCTCGCTGGACGATAAATTAATTTGGGTTGGTACCGATGATGGTAATTTACAATACACAATTGATGGCGGTAAAACCTGGACCAATGTTGCAGCCAATTATGCAGCAGCAGGCATACCGGCACAAACATGGGTAAGCAGTATCGAGCCATCAAAGTTTGACAGGAATACTGTGTACGCAAGTTTTGATAACCATATGTATGGTGATCATAAAACTTACCTGGCTAAATCAAATGACATGGGTAAAACCTGGACGATGATGAAAAGTGATGAGTTCACCGGATTTGCACATAAAATAAAAGAAGACAATGTAAATAAAGACCTTTTATTTGCCGGTACTGAAATGGGTTTATTTGCATCGCTGGATAATGGCACTAACTGGTTCCGCATGAAGAATAATATTCCATGGAAAGCCTTGGTTAGAGACATCCAGATACACCCGGTAACCAACGATCTTATTTTAGCAACACATGGCCGTGGTATTATGATCTTAGATAATATTAATCCCATGCGCAGCATGACAAAGGAAGTTGCATCAAAAGATGTGGTGATCTTCAATTCAAAACCGGTGAACCTTACCATGGGTAAATATTATGTAGGCTCGGGCAGCGGCGATGGTTATATTGGTAGCAACCCATCACAACAGGCATCTATTGAATATTATTTTAAAGACAGAGTTAACAGCGGTGAAGTGAAAGTTGATATCTATGATAAGAACGGAAAACTTGTACAAAGCATACCCGGCAGCAAACGTAAAGGAATAAATATGGTAGGCTGGAACATGCGCCAGACACCTCCAAAAGTTGCCAGTGGTGGTGTTAAGATCGACTATGGCGGATTTGTTGCGCCAATGGTTTTACCAGGAGAATACACAGTGAAATTGAAAGTTGGTGATAAGTTGTATGAGAATAAATTAGTGATGCAACGTGACCCACTAAGTGATATGAGCCTTGCTGATATGGAAGACCAATACAATACCGCCATGCAATTATATAATATGCATGAGCGCTTAGGAAAACTCGTTGACAGCATCAGTACCAAACAAAAAATGCTGCAGGGGTATTTGCCTAAGCTTCAAAATGCAAAAGTAAAAAAACTGGCGCAGGAGTATTATGACAAACTGGAAGACCTGCGGAGCAAGTTGCTGGCCACTAAACAAAAATCAATTTTTGTAGATGAGAAAAAATTAAGGGAAGATATTACTGAAGTGTATGCTGCTGTAAGTAACCAGGAAATGAGACCATCCAGTTTGCAAAAAGAAAGGGCAGGTGTTTTACTGCAACAATTGGGGGATGCAGAAAAAATGAATGCGGCTATTAATAGCCAATACGATCAAAAAGTAAAAGCCGCCTTATTAAAAGAAAAGATAGACAAGCAGGATAAGCCTGTAATTAAGAAAAATCCAAATCAATAAATTTTAAAAAATGAACATGAAACGATCAGCCATCTTTACAATTTTTATTTTGTCTTTGTTAGTGATACCATATGCCCAGGGTCAAACAGTAGAAAGCATTATCAATAAACATATTGAAACCATGGGCGGGCGTGAAAAAATGATGTCACTTAGCAGTGCAAAGATGACAGGAACCTTTACAACAGCAGGAGCTTCTGCAATTAATATTGTTGCCACCAAAAAACATATGATCGGCTCCCGCATTGATATTGAAGCTAATGGTACAAACAACTACCAGGTGATTACACAAAAAGAAGGATGGATATTTACGCCGGTGCAGGGAGATGCAGCGCCCCGGCCATTGATAGAAGACCAGTTTAAAGCAGGCCATGTGCTTTTAGATCTTCACGGACCTTTTTTAAATGCGAGGGAAAAGGGAATTAACATAGAGATGGATGGCAGCGAGACCCTGAATGGCTCATTATCATATAAATTGAAAGTGGGTTTTCCTAACTCAAACGTTACTATTTATTACATAGACAGTAAATCAAACCTTGTAGTTAAAACAAGTACTAAGATGTTCCAGTTTGGTGGATTGGAAGATGTGGCAACTATGTACAGCAACTACAAGCAAAATGCAGATGGATTTTGGTTCGCCTACAATATTATCAGCCCTCGTGGAGAAACAAAATATGAAAAGATTGAGGCCAACATTCCTGTAGATGAAACGATATTTAAAATAAAATAAATAACTTAACGCTTTTAAAAAGTGTTTCGTAAATCACGGAACACTTTTTTTATTTGTAACTTTCAATATTAATTTACTTATATGAAAAAACTATTGCCGCTCTTTGTCATCATTACTTTTTCAACAAATGTATCTGCTCAAAAAAAACCAAATGCTGTTAATAATGATGACAGTATTCTATTAAGTAAAGTAAAATATCGTTCCATTGGGCCATTTCGTGGTGGCAGGAGTGCAGCAGCAGTGGGGGATCTGCAACAAAAAAATACTTTTTATTTTGGTGCAACCGGCGGCGGTGTATGGAAAACAATTGACGGCGGAAGCAACTGGAAGAATATCAGCGATAAATATTTTGGCGGTAGTATCGGCTGTGTTTCTGTAGCACCAAGCGATCCAACTATTTTGTATGTGGGCGAAGGCGAAAATTCTTTAAGGGGAAATGTGAGTGAGGGCTTTGGGATATGGCGCAGTGATGATGGGGGCAGAAGCTGGAGAAACCTAGGATTGAAAGATACCAGGCATATCATCCGCATTGTCATTCATCCAAAAAATCCGGATGTGGTTTGGGTGGCAGCTATGGGGCATTTGTTTGGTCCTAATGAAGAGCGTGGTGTTTTTAAAACAATTGATGGCGGAAAAACCTGGAAGAAAGTATTGTATGTAAATAATCAAAGCGGATGTAGTGATCTCATCATGGAGCCCGGTAATCCTTCTGTATTCTATGCCGGTACCTGGCGTATGTTGCGTACTCCTTACAGCATGGAAAGTGGGGGAGAAGGCAGCGGTCTCTGGAAAAGTATTGATGGTGGAGAGACCTGGAAAAATATTTCTGTAAATAAAGGATTACCAAAAGGCCTTTGGGGTATAGTTGGTGTTACCGTAAGCCCGTCAAACACAGATAAGGTTTATGCCATCATGGAAAATAAGGACGGGGGTTTATTTGTAAGTAACGATGCCGGTGAAACCTGGACATTGCAAAGCAGTGATAACAGCATCCGCCAGCGGGCCTGGTATTATACCAAGGTTTTTGTTGACCCAAAATTGGAGAACAATGTTTATGTACTTAATGTGAACTTTTTAAAAAGTACAGATGGCGGTAAAACATTTAAAACGATAAGAACACCACATGGCGATCATCATGATCTATGGATAGATCCTGAAAATGGAAACCGCATGATCGTTGCAGATGATGGTGGTGCACAGGTAAGTTTTGATGGAGGAGATAACTGGAGCACTTATGAAAATCAACCTACAGCCCAGTTTTACAGGGTTAGTACCGATAATCATTTTCCGTATCGCATATTGGGAGCACAACAGGATAATTCAACGGTAAGAATTTTATCAAGAAGCAGCGCTGGACAAATATCGCAGAACGACTGGCAGGTAACTGCAGGTAACGAAAGTGGTTACGTAATTGCTGATCCTTTAAATCCGGATGTGGTTTATGGAGGAAATTACAGCGGCTATCTTTCCCGGTTAGATCATAAAACGGGGGAGAACCGTGCAGTAAGCGTATGGCCTGATGATCCGTTGGGTGGCGGTGCCGATGTTGCCAAATACCGCTTTCAATGGAACTTCCCCATTTTCTTTTCGCCGCACAATCCTAAAAAATTATATGCAGGCGGCAATCATTTATTTGTAACCGAAAATGAAGGAGCCTCGTGGACAGCCCTGGGCGGCGATCTTACAACCAATGATAAGAAACGCCAGGCATCAAGCGGCGGCCCTATTACAAAAGATAATACAGGCGTTGAAGTGTATTGTACCATTTTTACGGCAACTGAATCTACTCTAGAAAAAGACCTGTTGTGGACGGGCAGTGATGACGGACTGATACATGTAAGTAGAGACGGAGGAAAGAACTGGGAGAATGTAACACCCGCAGCAGCCGGGCAATGGATGATGTGGAATTGTGTAGAAACAGATCCGTTTAAAAAGGGCAAGGCTTATTTTGTGGGCACAAAATATAAGAGCGATGATTTTGTACCATATCTTTTTAAAACAGAGGATTATGGAAAAACATGGACCAGGATCACCAATGGAATTAATCCCATGCATTTTACCCGTGCTTTAAGAGCAGACAGAAAAAGGCCGGGCTTATTATATGCAGGTACCGAGTATGGCATGTATATCAGTTATGATGATGGCGCCAGCTGGAAACCCTTCCAGTTGAATTTACCCATGGTGCCCATTACAGACATGACCATTAAAGAAAATGATCTCATCGTTGCTACACAGGGAAGATCTTTTTGGGTGTTGGACGACCTGAGCGTGGTACAGCAAAAGAATTTTAGTATCATCGACAAAAGCCTTTATGCTTTTGCAGTAAATGATGCTTACCGTTTTGATGGCTTTCAAAATCCAATTCCCAAAAATGCAGGAATGAATCCCCACAACGGCTCAGTGATCAACTATTATTTAAAAAATGTTTCTGATTCTGCTAAAGTGAGTATTGATATTCTTGACAGGAATAAAAAACTGATCAAAACTTTTTCAACTAAAGCAAAAGAAAAAGATGATAAGCTGGAAGTACGCAGCGGCATGAACCAGTTTGTATGGAATATGTATTATGCCCCGGCTGATAAGGTAGAAGGCCAGATCATCTGGCATGGCACAGTACCCGGTCCCAAAGCTGCACCCGGACAATATTTTTATAAAATAAAGGCTGAAAAAGATTCTGTTGAAGGAAGTTTCAACATCAAAGCAAATCCTGTTTATAATGTATCGCAACAGGATTATGAAGAGCAGTTTAATTTTCTCCTTTCTATTCGTGATAAATTCAACGAGATACAAAAGGCCGGAAAAAATATCCGTGATATCCGCAAACAGATAAATGATTTTATGGACAAGCAGGGTAAGGATGTGCCCAAAGAAATAAAACAACAGGCAGATACTATCAACAAACAAATGACGGTAATTGAAGAAGCCTTACATCAAACCAAAGCCAAAAGCGGGCAGGATGTTTTGAATTACCCAATCCGTTTAGATGATAAGATTTCCGGTTTGTATGATTTTGCGGTAAGTGGAAACAGTGCACCTGCAAGGCAGGTCAAAGATGCTTTTGTGGAATTAGGTGGGCAGGCAGATGTGCAATTGAATAAACTGAAAAGGATCATAGAGGTAGACGTAGCGAGATTTAATGAAATGATAAGAGAGAAAGCATTACCGGTGATCGGCATAAAAAAAGATTGATCTTAATAAACTTTATAAGAGATGCTGTCTCAAAAGTCCAACTTTGGTGTCAGCCTGAGCTTGTCGAAGGCCGTTGAACATTTGTATTATGCTCATCGATGTTTCGACAAGCTCAACATGACACACTTTTGAGACAGTCTCTTTTTTATCTTTGCGCATGAATTTAAAAGCATTCTCTTCTTCTTTTATTAACAAGTTCAGTTTTTTAAAAGGCGTATTTGGTGATCGTCCTTTTCGCCTGCTGGATATTGGCGCCGGAAACCATTCTGCCACAAAGGCCAAAACCGTTTTTCCAAATTGCGAATACCACGGCGTGGATATGGAACGGAGTTACAACAACAGCGAAGCAGATTTTAACCTGATGGATGCTTTTTATGAAATGGACCTCACCAAACTTGATCTTACAACAATACCTGATAATTATTTTGATGCCATACAGATCGCACATGTGATCGAGCATTTGTATAATGGCGATGAAGTGATCAAAGGATTATTACCCAAGCTTAAAAGCGGCGGTTATATTTACCTGGAATATCCCGGCGAAAAAAGTACCCGCTTACCTAGCATGCGGGGATCTTTAAATTTTAAGGATGATCCTACGCATGTAAGAGTTTATTCGGTAAAAGAATTAACAGCCTTGCTTAAAGAAAACGGTTGTGCAGTTCTAAAAGGCGGACTGCGAAGAAATGGCTGGTTCATGATGGCGATGCCTTTCAGGATAATTAGAACTTGGGTAAGCGGTAAAAATTTGCAGGGCAATATTTTTTGGGATGTGATGGGGTTTGCGGAGTTTGTGTGGGCCAAGAAGTTATAAGTAATAAATATTAAGTCAAGCGAACTTATGGTGTGTAACTTATAACTTAAGACTTATTACTAATCCAAAAGATCCGGCCTTCTCTCTTCTGTTCTCTTCACAGCCTGCTCATGCCGCCAATCTTCAATCAACTTATGATTACCACTCATTAAAATTTCCGGCACTTTCCATCCACGGAATTCTTCGGGCCTCGTATAAACCGGCGGGGCCAGTAAGTTATCCTGGAAAGAATCTGTTAATGCAGATGTCTCATCATTCAATACACCGGGTATCAGCCGGCCGATAGCATCTACCAATACTGCGGCACCTAATTCTCCGCCGCTTAAAACATAATCGCCTATAGAGATCTCTTTAGTTACAAAATGATCCCTGAATCTTTGATCCACGCCTTTGTAATGACCGCATATCATCAATAAATTATTTTTTAAAGAGAATCGGTTTGCCATTTGCTGATTAAAGGTCTCGCCATCAGGCGTTAAAAAAATTACCTCATCATAAGTTGTTTCTTTTTGTAAACTTTCAATGGCATTCACCAGCGGCTCAATCATCATCACCATACCTGCGCCACCGCCAAATGCATAATCATCTACCTGCGCCCTGGCATAGGTAGTATGATCTCTTAAATTTATTACGTTCACTTCCAGCAGGCCCTTGTCCCTGGCTCTTTTTAAAATAGAGTGAGCAAAGGGGCTGTCTAATAAATTTGGAACAACGGAGATGATATCTACTTTCATTAATTATTTTATCGGTGAAATACAAAAGTTATAGGTTGGCGACGGTATGCTTTTACAATACGGCCATTTTGTTTTGCAGGAACCCATTTTGGCGACGTTTTAATTATCCTGATTGCTTCCTCTATACAATTTGGTTCTGCTTCAGGATTATCAACTGATACTTCACTAATATTCCCTTCTTTGTCAACAATAAACTTTACTATTATAGTTTGCTTTAATTCTTTTTTGCCTTTTGGAATGAGAACAAGGTCAGAAACCTTGCCGAGGTTTAAGTTCTTCATTAGGTAATTTTTCCATTCTTCAAATCCTCCTACGAATTCTGCTTCTACTTCCACTTTCGTGAATATCTTATTTTCAATACTATCTTGTTGGGGAGGGTATTGTGCATTTGTAGATTCTAGCAAACAAAAAATTGCAAATAACAAGAGTGATGTATATTTCATAAAATATATTTTTTCAAATATCCATAAAACCCTCCAAATCTCTTTTATCTTTTTTAGTTGGCCTGCCCTGCTTACTCATTCTTTTACCCGTATGAAAAGCAGCAGCCTGGAATTTGATCCTGTCTAATTCATCCGCGGGGGTAATATCAATATAAAATTTTATGGCCTCGCTGTACTGCATTCTTGTATGTAATAAACCGGTTACTTTTATTATCCATCGCTTATTTTCTGTTTTTACTTCGTATTCATCGCCCACCTGTACAGCACGGGATGGTTTTATATTCTCTCTATTAAATTTTACTTTTCCCTTATCACATGCATCTCCCGCCTGGCTACGTGTTTTAAAAAGGCGGATGGCCCACAAGTATTTATCAAGCCTTAGTTTTTCTTTTTCCATTCATACAAAAATAAATGCTTTTACAACAATGCTGCTGTAAGGTTGAGGTAATTGTGTAATTTTAATTATCCAAACTACCGATTATGAATTTCTATAAATTTAAAATGTGCATATTATTTATTTGTATTGCACAATTTTCAGCTGCACAAATAAGGGGAAAGATTAACTGGACTGCTGATGGAAATTATTATACGAGGATCAAAGATGGTAATATCATACAGGTAGACCCTGTTACAGAAGAGGAAACCATTATTATTGATAAAGCACGGATCACCGATCCGGTTAGCAAAACCATATTAAAACCACAATCTTTTGAGTTTAACAATAATTATACCCGGGTTTTAATTTTTACCAATACTGCAAAAGTGTGGCGTTATAATACCCGGGGCGATTACTGGCTCTATGATGTGATTGCAGCTAAGCTAACCAAACTGGGTAAAGGACTTCCTGCTCAATCATTAATGTTTGCAAAATTCTCCCCCGACTCCAGGAATGTGGCTTATGTAAGCGACCATAACCTGTTTACAGAAGATGTTACCAGCGGTGAAATAAATAAGGTAACGAGGAACGGTAGCCGTAAATTAATAAACGGAACTTTTGATTGGGTATATGAAGAAGAGTTTGGCTGCAGGGATGGTTTCCGGTGGAGCCCCGATGGTTTAAAGATCGCTTTCTGGCAGGTAGATGCTACTAAAATAAGAGATTATTATATGCTCAATACCACCGACAGTAACTACTCACAGGTGATCCCGGTTGAGTATCCAAAAGTAGGTGAATCACCTTCGCCTGTTAAGATCGGTGTATTCCTGCTCAACCAAAAATATATACGCTGGATGAGTATTGATGGAGACCCGCAGCAGCAGTATATACCAAGAATGGAATGGGCAGGTAACAACCAGTTGGTGATACAAAAACTTGACCGGAAGCAGCAGGAAAGCCGTTTATTATATTGCAATATCATTGATGCTAAAAGCCAGACCTTTTGGGCAGAAAGCAATACGGCATGGGTTGACCTGAATACTGATGATCCACGGGGATGGACCTGGTTAAAAAAAGGAAAAGAATTTATATGGGTAAGTGAAAAAGATGGCTGGCGTCATATTTATAAAATAAGCCGAGATGGAAAAACAGAAACACTTTTAACAAAGGGCAATTATGATATTGATGAAATAAAATGTGTGGATGAAGCCAATAACTATATTTATTTTACAGCTTCGCCTTACAATGCAACGCAACTGTATTTATACCGGGTATATATTGATAAACCAGCACTGGTAACCCGGATATTGAGCGGAGAATTTACAGCAAAAGAAGAGCTGGAACCTGTTACAGGTAATGAGAGAGAAGGAACACATAATTATCAAGTCTCGCCCAATGGTAAATTAGCATACCACAGTTTTTCAAACCATAATACGGCACCTGTAAATGAATGGATAAGCCTGCCGGGGAATAAACCGCTTCATGAGGCAAAAAGCATTGAAGTAACAGCAAAGGTTGACTATAATGTGAATATAGAATTTTTAAATATCGAAACCAGTGACCAGATAACATTAAATGCATGGATCAATAAGCCGAAGAATTTTGACCCATCCAAAAAATATCCCGTCGTATTTTATGTGTATGGAGAGCCTGCAGCATCTACGGTGCTGGACAGGTATGGCGCACAAAATAATTTTTTATACAAAGGCGATATGAGAGCTGATGGATATATACAGGTAAGTATTGACAACAGGGGCACACCCATGCTTAAAAGTGCAGCGTGGCGAAAATCGATCTACCGGAAAATAGGTATTGTGAGTATTAATGATCTGGCGAAGGGCTTTGAAAAAATGTTGGAAATGCATCCATATATGGACAGGGAAAGAACAGCTGTGTGGGGGTGGAGTGGCGGCGGATCTTCTACCTTACACCTTTTATTCAGGCACCCTAACCTTTTTAAAACGGGTATTGCTATTGCAGCTGTTTCAAATCAGTTGTTCTATGATAATATTTACCAGGAACGATACATGGGCCTCCCGCAGGAAAATAAAGAAGAATTTATAAAGGGTTCACCTGTTACCTATGCAAAGAATTTACAAGGGAATCTATTATATATACACGGTACGGGAGATGATAACGTGCATTTCAGCAATGCTGAATTGTTAGTGAATGAATTGATTAAATACAATAAACAGTTTCAGTACATGCCTTATCCCAACAGAACGCATGGTATTTCTGAAGGTGAAGGTACATGGGAGCACCTGTCAACATTATATACAAATTATTTAAAAGCACACTGCCCTCCCGGAGCAAGATAATTTTTTAAAAATATTTTTGCAGGTTAGGTTTCCGACTTTTGGGTAATTGAAATTTTTATATGAAAATATTTATCCTGATAATTGGCCTCGTACTGGGTAGTTTTTTACTCCATGCACAAAAAAACTACGCCGTTATGGTAACCGATTCAAAGACCGGTAATCCGATTAAAGGAGCTTCGGTAAAAATTAAATCCACCGGTAAAATTGTTCCTTCGAGCGGGAGTGGCAATGTGGTTATTTTGGCCTCGCCTGATGATTCACTTCAGGTACGTTTCAAGGGTTACAAAGACAGGGAGATACAATTGGCAGGACAATCTGCAGCTATAAGTATCGAAATGGTACCTAAACCCAATAAGGCACCTGTTACCAGCAAGCCTAAAAAACGTAATTAAAATCAGTTAAGCTAATCGCATTTTTTTTGGAATTAAGCCCTGAATAACTTTTCGGTAACAATATAACCTCCAGGAGAAAATTTTCGTTAAACAACTCTCCCCGGATATTCTTCTAACGCTTTTTCCAGGCAGTCCATAGCGCTATTAATGGCATTCACATTTATTACATACGCCAAACGTACTTCCTGTTTACCCAGGCCCGGGGTGCTGTAAAAGCCCGTAGCAGGTGCCAGCATTACAGTTTGCCCGTTATAAGAAAAGGATTCCAACAGCCATTGGCAAAATTTATCCGAATCATCAATCGGTAATTTAGCCATGCAATAAAATGCGCCGCCGGGGTTCGGGCAAAAAACACCTGGTATTGCATTCAGTCTCTTTACAATAGTATCCCTGCGCAATTTATACTCGGCCTTGGTTGTATTAAAATAATCGGCGGGGAGGTCAACTGCGGCTTCGCCTAATATTTGTGCAAATGATGGGGGGCTTAATCTTGCCTGTGCAAATTTCATAGTAGCATCAAGCAAAGCTTTGTTCTTAGTAACAAAAGCGCCGATTCGGCCACCACAGGCGCTATAACGTTTGCTGATGGTGTCCATCAATATTACATGATCATCAACACCTGTTAAATGCATGGCACTGGTATGCGAACCTCCGTAACAGAATTCCCGGTATGCTTCGTCAGCAAATAAATACAGGTTGTGTTTGGTAATGAGTTGTTTTAAAATTTCCATTTCGGCGGCGCTGTATAAATAACCCGTTGGATTATTAGGATTGCAGATAACAATACCTCTTGTTCGGGGAGTAATGGCTTTTTCAAATTCTTCAATAGGAGGTAAAGCAAAACCTGTTTCAATAGATGACATGATAGGTTTTACAGTAACACCTGCTTCTACTGCAAAGCCATTGTAGTTGGCATAAAATGGTTCAGGTATTATCACTTCATCACCGGCATCCATGCAGGCCATAAAACCAAAGATGATGGCTTCGCTGCCGCCGGTTGTAATGATGATTTGCTCATGAGTTACATCAATGCCAACTGTTTTATAATACTGTACTAATTTTTTGCGGTAGCTTTCATTGCCGGCGCTATGGCTGTATTCCAGTACTTTAAAATCAGAATTGCGAACCGCATCAAGGCACTGCGGCGGTGTTTCAATGTCGGGCTGACCGATATTTAAATGAAATACTTTAGTACCTCTTTTTTTTGCAGCCTCTGCATAAGGAACCAATTTTCGAATAGGAGAGGCAGGCATTTGTATGCCGCGGTTACTGATCTTTAACATGAAGCGAAGTTATAAGTTATAAGTTATAAGTTTTAAATTTGCAACATGCAAATTTTTGAAACTACTAGTCGCATTATCATTACCTGCAGCAACCGCTTATCTCCCTGGCTACAGGAAGAAGTAGCTGTATTGGGTTTTAAACCTGAACGGGTTTTTAAAACCGGTGTTGAACTGAAAGGCACTTTAGAAGATTGCATCAGGCTAAATCTGAATTTACGTTGCGCCAGCCAGGTATTATTTTCTTTAAAAGAATTCAATGCTGACAATGCAGATGATCTTTATAAAACACTGATCGATTTTCCATGGGAAGATGTTTTGACTGTTGATGGATATTTTTCCATCAGCAGCAATGTTGATAATCCTACTATCAATAATTCTTTGTTTGCCAACGTAAAAGTGAAAGATGCCATTGTTGATAGATTCCGAAATAAAACAGGAGAGCGGCCCAATTCAGGCCCCGAACTTGACAAGACGGTTATTCATTTATACTGGAAAGAATCACTTGCCGAAATTTTTATTGATACCTCGGGAGAAACTTTATCTAAACACGGTTACCGTAAAATTCCCGGTAAGGCACCCATGCTGGAGTCCTTGGCTGCTGCAACTTTGCTGGCAACAAAATGGGACAGGCAATCCGTATTCATTAATCCCATGTGTGGCTCGGGAACTGTAGCGATAGAGGCTGTATTACTGGCCACCAACCGAAAGCCGGGCCTGCTGCGTTTTAATTATGCATTCATGCATTTGGCAGGTTACAAAGAAGCCATGTATGATATAGAATTTAAAAAACTGGAAGAACAGGTTATTGATATCCCTGACTTAAAAATAATTGCAACAGATATCAGTGAGGATGCAGTGAACATTTCAAAAGTAAATGCAGGCATTGCGGGCGTGGAGGAATTCATCGAATTTGCTGTTTGCGATTTTGAAGAAACAAATATCCCGGAAGTGGAGAACGGCGTTGTGTATTTTAACCCCGAATATGGCGACCGCCTGGGTGTAGAAGCCGAACTTGTAATTACTTATGGCCGCATGGGTGACTTTTTGAAGAAAAAATGCAAGGGTTACTTTGGGTATATTTTTACTGGCAATTTAGAGCTTGCCAAAAAGATAGGGTTAAAACCCAGCCGCCGCATTGAGTTCTATACCAGTAAGATCGATTGCCGTTTGCTGGAGTATGAATTGTATAGCGGAACAAAAAGAACAGATAAATAATACCCGGGAAAAGTATGTTTTAGGATCGAAGAAAACTTTTCGGGACTTAAAAATTTATGCAACTTTCATGATGATGCCCGCTTAGACTAGTCCTGCCTATAAATTAACCAGCCCCGCCCTGCATTTTTTATAAAAGTTTTAAAATGCTTTGTTTTATTACAAAAATATTATATCTTTTCTGTCCCAATATCGATAATAAAAACTCCCCTGATATTTTCTTTTCAATCGGCCAAAATTAAATGCTCTCTATTGTAATAACAAAACTTACTCATCATGAAAAAGTTAATGCTGTTTCTATTACTGCTCTCCGGTATCTTTTCTGCTAATGCACAGGTTACCGATTCAGAAAGTAAACTTGCCCTGGAGCTTGCGAACAAAAGCAAATCTCTGATCGGGCTTTCGCAAAGCGACCTGGAAAACTCCATCGTGGCAAACACCTATATTGTTCCGGGAACAAATATCCGGATGTTGTACCTGCAGCAGAGTTTTAAAGGTATACCGGTTTATAACCGGCTGAATGTGCTGGCATTTAAAAACGACCAACTGGTTTCTAATGCCGGTAAGCGCATAGCACTATTTGAGCAGCGGGTTGATTATGTAAGCCATATCCCCGCAGTATCTCCTGAAAATGCACTGCAAACTGCCATGGCAGAGTGTAAATTAAGTCCTGCAAAAGTTATCATACCACAAAAAAATTCGGGTAATGGAAGAAAAATCGAGTATGGAAACCTGGGAGTGTCCGTGGAAAATATAACAGCAGAACTTATCTGGTTTCCAGTGGATGAAGAAGCTAATATCAGGTTGGCCTGGCAACTATTTATAGCGCCGCTCAATAGCTCAGATTACTGGTTGATAAGGGTAGATGCTGCAACCAACCAGGTCATTAATAAAGAAAGTCTGACCATTTATTGCAACTGGGATAAGGCAGATCATTCAGTTGAACAGCATATCAATAAACATCTGCCTTTACAAGTTGCTAAAAACACTCCTTTAAATAAGAATAAAACCAGCAGCTTACTAAGCGGTCAGCCATGGATTGTAAACAATGCTACTTACAGGGTTATTCCTTATCCTGCAGAAAGCCCGATACATCCGGGAGGTGCACATGCAATACATGCAAATCCCTGGACATTAGCACCCGGTAATGCTACATCGCTGGGATGGCATTATGATGGCAGTGTTTATTATGAGAACACAAGAGGAAATAATGCATATGCTTACGAGGACAGGAATGCGGATAATCTTCCTGGCTTATCGGGAGTTTCTTCTACGCCGCAACCCGATTTGAATTTTGATTTTGTACCGAATTATACCCTGGAGCCTGTAATAACAACACCAGCTCCAAACCAGCAATTCAATACTACCAATCTTTTTTATTGGAATAACCTTGTTCATGATCTTGCTTATATATATGGATTTACAGAATCTGCAAGGAACTTTCAAAATAATAATCAGGGCCGCGGCGGAGCTCAGTCAGATTATGTTTTGGCAGAAGCACAGGACGGTGGCGGGACCAATAACGCTAATTTTGCAACACCTGCTGATGGAAGCCGACCACGCATGCAAATGTATTTATGGACAGCGCCCACACCTGACCGGGATGGAGATGTTGACAACGGCATCATTATTCACGAATATGGACATGGTATCAGTAACAGGTTAACCGGTACTGGTTCAGGATGTTTATCAAACGCTGAACAAATGGGAGAAGGCTGGAGTGATTATTTTGCATTGATGATGACACATGACTGGGCAACAGCTTTGCCAGGTGACGGATTCAGCAAGCCTCGTGGTATTGGAACCTATGCTTTAAACCAACCCATCACCGGTGTTGGTATACGCCAATACAGGTATACAACAGACATGTCGGTTAATCCTTTGACTTATTCTGACCTGCCTACTGTTGCGCATCCGCACGGTACGGGCACTATCTGGTGTACTGCGCTTTGGGATATGACATGGGAGATCATACAAACTGCAGGCATTAACCCAAGCCTGCATAATATTGGCGCAAACGGCGGTAATGCCATTGCACTTAAATTAGTTACTGAAGGTTTAAGATTACAACCATGCAGTCCGGGTTTTATTGATGGGCGTAATGCCATTCTTAAAGCCGATACATTATTTTTTGGTGCACAATACAGTTGTGCAATCATCAATGCATTTGCAAGAAGAGGCATGGGTATTGGTGCTTCACAGGGATCTTCCAGTTCAAGAACTGACCAGACAGTTAGTTTTGTTGGTTGTACTCCCGGCGCCTGTAATGCACCTGCAGGTTTAGTATCTTCAGCAATTACAACAAGCAGTGCTACCGTAAGCTGGGCTGCAGTTCGCGGAGCCGTTTCGTATGATGTAGATTATAAGATCAATACAGATGCATCATGGACCAATGCTGCAACAGCTACTACAGCTACTTCTGTAAATTTAACCGGGCTCACAATTTCCACTTTGTACGACTGGAGAGTAAGAACAAATTGCAGCAGCAGTAGCAGTGGATATACACAGGCACAGTTTACAACCACAACTTCATCTACATGCCCCGGTATATATGATGTAAGTACAAATGGAACTACTGGTGGTGCTGCTCTTATTCCTTTGAATACGGATGTGAAAGGTACTATCAGCCCAACTGGCGATAATGATTATTACAAATTTCATATTACAACCGGCGGAACCATCACTGTTACGCTTCAAACATTGCCGGCTAATTACCAGCTTGATTTGCTAAATGCCAGTGGTTCAAGAATCGGGAGATCAATCAATAATGGTACCACCAATGAAACCATCAATATAACAGTGGGTGCGGGAGACTATTTTGCTAGAGTATATCCAAAAGGAAGTGCAAATAATGCTTCCTTGTGTTATACATTGAATGTTACCACTGGTACAGCTTCGTTTAGTGATGATGAAATTATAGTTAATAATAAGATCAGTGTATTTCCTAACCCGGTTAATAAAACATTAACTATTAATGTTCCGGGTATAATAAGGAACGCCGAGATAAGGGTGTTTGATATGTATGGTAAATTAGTGTTGCAGAGAAAGACCGACCAGTATGCTACATCACTGGATGTTTCGGGCTTGGCCGCAGGATATTACCTGGTTAAGATCAGGAATAATGAAAAGGAATCGATCATCAGGATCGTAAAAGAATAAACAATTTTTTTCCATAAAGAAACCCCGGTGCATGCATCGGGGTTTCTTTTATTTTGGCCCTGGTAAATTCAACATCAGGTTTTATTACGAATGTACACCAGCTTAATTCCAGACTTGTCTGTTTCTCTTTTATCTATCTCAAATTGGGGGATAGATTTTATTAGGGGAGTTAATTTTAAAAATCCATAATTTCTCGGATCAAAATTGGGTTGCTTTTTTAAGATAAGGTTTCCTACATCTCCTAAAAATGCCCAGCCATTCTCATCAGCAAGATCATTGATGGTATGTGCAATTAATTTGAGGATTTCTTTATTTACTTTATCAAGCGAAGGTTTGGCCACAGGTTTACTGGCCTTTGTTTTTACAGTATTTGTTTCTTCTGCTCCAAATACCGGGATGATCTCCATGTAAATGAATTTATCGCAGGCAACAATAAAAGGATTGGGTGTTTTCTTTTGGCCGATGCCAAAAACTTTCATGCCTGCTTCACGTAATCTTGTTGCAAGCCTTGTAAAATCGCTATCGCTGCTTACAATACAAAATCCATCTACCTTGCCGGAATATAAAATGTCCATGGCATCAATAATTAAAGCGCTGTCGCTGGAGTTTTTGCCACTGGTATAACTGTATTGCTGAATGGGAGTGATGGCATTTTCGAGTAACACATTTTTCCAGCCGCTAACCGTGGGTTTTGTCCAGTCGCCATAAATCCTTTTAAAAGTTGGCGTGCCGTATTTGGCGATTTCTTCCATCACGCCTTTTACATTGCTGTAAGGCACATTATCGGCATCAATTAAAACTGCCAGGCGAATATCTTTCTGTAGATCCATATTGTTATGTTATACACAAGATAAATCTTTTTAAATCATTGTTACAGTCATCCATGGATATACAGTTCCTCCACTTTCTTCCTCGCCCAGGCTGTTTTGCGTAAGAACTTAAGACTTGAATTTATACTTGGATTGCTTTTAAAGCAATTAATAGGAATGAGCTTTCCCAGTTCCTCCCAGCCATACATTTCCACTAAATGGGTTATGATCATTTCAAGTGTTTTGCCGTGCAACGGATCCATATGAGAAGCGCCGTGCATTGATCACTTATTGCTTAAAGAATAATTTGCTTTCATGGTCATTGGTACTTTTTGTCCCCCCATTTCCATATCTGCTTTTACATCCATTTTGTACGAACCATTCTGCATATAACCATCATTCATGTTTATGGTAAACGTTCCATTCTGTGTTCCCGACATAGATATGCCAACTGCCATATCCTTCTGTTTCATATCTCCCTTACCATCAATAATGCCATCCACATCGATCTCAGCCACTCCATTCTTAACAGCAACAAGCTTATATGTCAGGTTTACCTGCATATCCATGTTGGCAACATTTACTTTTGTTTTGGCTGTCCATGTTTCACCCACTTTAACGGGTTTAGCGGGGTACATGCTGAACATCATACCAAATGAACTGTTCAACTGTTCTTTCGAAAACATTTTTTCTATCATTTGCCTGCTTGCTTCATTGTCGGTATTGTTTATCATGAGTGAATCAAACCCTTTTACCTGTATAATTTCATTGGTAGGAGATAATTCGATAAAAACCGATCTGCCAACCATTTTTTCGGTAGTAGCATTCAAAATACTATCTGTATTAACGGCAGCCATTTCCTGGTTGCCCATATCCATACCCATGTGCATCTTTGTATAGGTCAATTTTAATTCTTTGTTGTTACTGGGATTTTCCATCACTTCAAAACGTGTCCCTGCATCCATGTTCATTTTCATATCCATAGCCTTCCCCATCACATCCATATTCATGCTCATGTCCATTTTGATATTGTAATGAAAAGTATCTCCTTTATTCATCCTCATCTTAATGGTATGGGCTTCGCCGGAAGGACCACTATTGCAGGAAAATAACAGGACACTTAATGCAGTTACTATTAAAAATACCAGGTTAATTTTTTTCATAAAAAGCTGATTAGTTTATATAGTATAAATGTAAACTAAAAAGACAACTATTGCAGTTGCCTTTTTTTTTATTTCATTTCAAATTGATTTTACATCCCCATCTTCTTCTTCAAATTCTCATCAATGGCATCTAAAAATTCTTCAGTGTATAAATAATGCTCACCATGATTTACTTTATTACCATGGATACAAACCGCCAGATCTTTTGTCATTTTGCCGCTTTCAACAGTTTCAATACAAACGGCTTCCAGTGCATTGCAAAAATCGATCAACGGCTGATTGCTGTCTAATTTACCACGGAAGGCAAGGCCTCTTGTCCATGCAAAAATAGATGCAATAGGGTTTGTAGATGTTGGTCTTCCTGCCTGGTGCTCCCTGTAGTGGCGGGTTACAGTGCCATGTGCAGCTTCTGCTTCCATAGTGCTTCCATCAGGTGTAACTAAAACTGAGGTCATTAAACCTAAAGAACCAAAGCCCTGTGCCACGGTGTCGCTCTGCACATCTCCATCATAATTTTTACAGGCCCAAACAAAGTTACCATGCCATTTTAAGGCACTGGCAACCATGTCATCTATCAGGCGATGCTCGTAACTGATACCTGCGGCATCAAAATATTTTTTAAATTCATTTTGATAAACTTCTTCAAAAATATCTTTAAAGCGGCCGTCGTATTTTTTTAGAATGGTATTTTTTGTAGAAAGATACAATGGCCATTTTTTGCTGAGCGCCATATTAAAACAACTTCTTGCAAAACCATAAATACTTTCATCGGTATTGTACATGCACAAGGCAACCCCGTCACCCTGGTAATTATAAACTTCAAAACTTTGAGCTTCGCCACCGCCATCGGGTGTAAAGGTCATTGTTAATTTTCCCTTGCCTTTGATAACGGTATCAGTAGCCCGATACTGGTCGCCAAAAGCATGACGGCCAACAATGATAGGTGCGGTCCAGTTGGTAACTAATCTTGGAACATTCTGCATAACGATAGGCTCACGAAAAACAGTACCATCTAAAATATTACGTATGGTTCCGTTAGGGCTCTTCCACATTTGTTTCAGCTTAAATTCTTTTACCCTGTCTTCATCAGGTGTAATGGTAGCACATTTGATACCCACGCCACATGCTTTAATCGCATTGGCTGCATCAATGGTCACCTGGTCGTTGGTCTCATCACGGTACTCCATGCCCAGGTCATAATATTGAATAGGAACTTCCAGGTAAGGAAGTATCAGTTTGTCTTTAATGAATTTCCAGATGATACGGGTCATTTCATCACCGTCGAGCTCAACTACGGGATTATCAACTTTAATTTTAGCCATGATCTAAATGTTTTTGCGAAGATAGAACGCAGATGATTATGATTGTTATGATTGACGCGGATTTTATTTACGATCCGTGAAGGCAGAACGCAGACAATTATGCTTGTTATGATAGTTGTGGATCTTATCATAATAAATCTTAATCATCTTAAAAATCAGCGTTCCGTTCACAACCCTGTTGACTTCTTCAATTGAAAATCGGTAATGACGGCCCCCATATTTTCAATAATAGCATCTCCAAACTCAGTTGTTTTTAAGAGCGTAGCACCAGTCATCAAATTATAAAAATCAATAGTAACCTGTTTGCGCATGATGGTTGCCTGTAACGCAGACTCAATCAGATCTGCAGCTTCCTTCCAGCCCATATATTCCAACATCATACAGCCGCTTAAAATAACGGAGGAAGGGTTCATGCTGTTAGTGCCGGCAAATTTAGGTGCCGTACCATGCGTGGCTTCAAAAACTGCATAGCCGGTATTGTAATTAATATTTCCGCCGGGTGCAATGCCAATGCCGCCTACTTCTGCAGCCAAAGCATCTGAAATATAATCACCGTTAAGGTTCAGGGTGGCCACTACCGAAAATTCTTTTGGAGCTATCAATATCTGTTGCAAAAAATTATCAGCTATAATATCTTTTATAAGCAGTTTGCCTTCGTGTAGCGCTTTACGCTGCACTTCGTTGGCATGTGCTTCACCATGTTCTTTTTTAAGCTCATCCCATTCATCCCAGGTAAAAGTTTTATCGCCAAATTCCTGCCGGGCCACTTCGTAACCCCAGGTTTTAAAACCACCTTCGGTAAATTTCATAATGTTTCCCTTGTGTACCAGTGTTACTGAAGGAAGATCATGTTCAAGCGCATGCTTAATAGCTGCTCTCACCAGGCGTTTGCTACCTTCATTGGAAACGGGTTTTACACCATAGCTGGAATCACCCGGGAAACGAATATTTGTTACCCCCATTTCTTCTATCAAAAATTTTTCAAATTTTTGTGCTTCTGCCGATCCGGCCTTCCACTCGATGCCGGCATAAATATCTTCTGTGTTCTCCCGGAAGATGATCATGTCCACGTTCTCCGGATGTACCACCGGTGAGGGAACTCCTTTGAACCATTTTACCGGCCGCACACAGGCAAACAGGTCAAGATCCTGACGCATGGCTACGTTTAGCGAACGGATACCGCCGCCAGTTGGGGTTGTTAAAGGCCCCTTGATGGAAACCAGGTGATCTTTTGCTGTTTGTAAAGTTTCAGCGGGCAGCCATTCGCCAGTTTGTTTAAAAGCTTTTTCGCCGGCAAGCATTTCCTTCCATTCAATTTTACGGTTGCCGCCATAGGCTTTTTCCACAGCAGTATCAAATACTTTTTGTGCTACGTTCCATATTTCGGGGCCAATGCCGTCGCCTTCTATAAATGGTATAATGGGGTTATCGGGTACATTAAGTTTTCCACCCGCACCCATGTTTATTTTTTCTGCCATAATATTTTTTTTGGAGCCGGGCCTCAGTAATTCTTTTCAACTGTATTGGCGTCGCACTCTTGTACTGTAAATCTATATTGAACTTTTAGAAGCGCAAATTTACGGAAACAGGACGTAGTTTAAAGGGAATAAAAAAGCTTCCTGTTTTGACAGAAAGCTTTTTATAATCATAAATTCCTTGGCTGTTATCTTCTTACTCTGTACGTACAGCTAATGTTATACTGAATATTTGCGGGCGGAGGCCCTGTAAAGATGCCCGTAAATTCACCGGCCATAAACTGCCCGACAGCACCGAATTCCGTGATATGTACAAATATTGGATTTGTTATACTTAAATGGCCATTAACCTGGCATGGGCTGAAGTCCATTAGGTTTTGGTTACTCCCCACCCCCATTCCGGGATAAGCCATTAGCAGCGCTACATTATTCACTGGTGTTACTAAATTCTCTCCAAAGATAGCCATTGCCATTAGGTTATAAGTTGCACCATGATAGAATGTATCAACCGGAACTGCATAATTATACGGTACGTTATTTATAGTGTATTTGATATACTGCTCGGTTGTTACTACCGCTGCCTCATTTTTTTTACAACCCAAAAAAATAACAGCAGTAAATAAAACAGAGATTAGCAGGGTAATAAATTTTTGAGGGGAGTAGATTTTTACCATAAATAAATATTAAGATGACGTATTTACAAGGTAAACATTTTTAATATTTAGTACAACTAAATTCAACGGTATTTTTCTACATTGAAATCTAAAAAAAGG
>JAYUYX010000198.1:0-9985 GCA_043752205.1 Chitinophagaceae bacterium | reverse complement strand
TAATCTGTGATAAAAATCCGTGGCCATCTGTGGTTTTCACTCTCAAATTGCGATAGCAATTCATTATTTTTGCCCACTATGGCAAAATCAACTGCAGAAACCCCTTTAATGCAACAACACAATGCCATCAAGGCCCGTTACCCTGATGCCATACTGCTTTTCAGGGTAGGGGATTTTTATGAAACCTTCGGCCAGGATGCCATCACTACCGCAGCAGTTTTAGGTATTACGTTAACCAAACGCAATAACGGCAATCCCGATGCATCAGAACTTGCAGGTTTTCCCTACCATGCCCTGGATACTTATTTACACAAATTAGTTAAGGCAGGTTACCGTGTTGCCATTTGTGATCAATTGGAAGATCCCAAACAAGCTAAGGGAATTGTTAAACGTGGCGTTACAGAACTGGTTACACCCGGCGTTGCCACCAGCGATAAATTACTGGAGCATAACAGCAATAATTTTTTAGCTGCATTGCATTTTGATGAAGAGAAGATCGGCATTGCATTCTTAGACATCAGTACCGGTGAATTTTTTGCAGCAGAAGGCGATAAGGAATATGCCGATAAATTATTGCAGAGTTTAAAACCGGCTGAAGTTATTTTCCAGCGCAGCCAGCAAAAATATTTTAAAGAAACATTCGGCACCAAATTTTTTACCTACACTTTAGAGGAATGGATATTTGCCGAAGCATATGCAACCGAAAGCTTACTAAAGCATTTTGGTACCCATAGTTTAAAAGGTTTTGGCATTGAAGGACAGCAGATGGGCATTATTGCTGCAGGGGCTGTGTTGCATTATTTAAAAGATACAGAGCATCCAAATCTCGGTCACATTACTTCCATACAAAGAATTGACCGGGAAGACCATTTGTGGATGGACCGGTTTACCATACGCAACCTGGAATTATTTGGCGGCGCCGATGGTAGCAATACTTTATTAAAGGTTTTGGATAATACTGTTTCAGCCATGGGTGCAAGATTATTAAAACGCTGGATGGTGCTGCCTTTGAATAATATTGTAAAGATCAATGAACGGCTGAACACGGTTGAATATTTAATTAAGGAAGTAGAACTTCGAAATAAAATAACACAGCATATTAAGCAGGCGGGGGATGTTGAAAGATTAGTAAGTAAAGTGCCTTTAAAGAAAGTAAACCCAAGAGAGGTTTTACAAATTGCCAGGGGTTTGCAACAAACAGAATTTATAAAAAACATTTGCGAAGGCTCATCCAATGAATATTTAAAACGACTGGGCGATTCGCTTAACCCCTGTAAATATATTCTGGAGAAGATCGTAAAAGAACTGAATGAAAATCCCCCGGTTGCTGCATCAAAAGGAAATGTAATTGCAGCGGGAATTAATGAAGAGCTGGATGCGTTGCGAAAGATCGCCAGCGGCGGTAAAGATTACCTGGTTGAAATTCAACAGCGGGAAGCCATGGCTACGGGTATCAGTTCTTTAAAAATAAGTTTCAACAATGTTTTTGGTTATTACCTGGAAGTGACCCATGTACACAAGACCAAAGTGCCTGATACCTGGATACGCAAACAGACATTGGTTAATGCAGAAAGATACATCACACCAGAATTAAAGGAATACGAGGAAAAGATCGTAGGTGCAGAAGATAAGATACTGGCCATTGAAATGCGGCTCTTCGAAGAATTATTAAATGAGTTGCAGGATTATATTGCACCCATGCAGATTAATGGCCACGTGATGGCAGTACTGGATTGCCTGAGTTGTTTTGCCAACAATGCCTTGCAGTTCAAATATAAAAAACCGGTACTGCAGGATGATTTTGTGCTGGATATAAAAGACAGTCGCCACCCTGTGATAGAAAGAAATCTGCCTGTTGGCGAACCATACATCGCCAACGATATTTATTTAGATCCATCATCGCAGCAGATCATCATTTTGACCGGGCCAAACATGAGTGGTAAGAGTGCCATACTCAGGCAGACGGCATTGATAACATTGATGGCACATATGGGAAGCTTTGTGCCGGCCAGCGATGCAAAAATTCCATTGACGGATAAGATATTCACCAGGGTAGGTGCAAGTGATAATTTAAGTGGTGGCGAAAGTACTTTCATGGTGGAGATGAATGAAACCGCCAGTATCATCAACAACCTTACAAAACGAAGTTTGATATTACTGGATGAAATTGGCCGTGGTACTTCCACCTATGATGGTATCAGCATTGCCTGGAGCATTGCAGAATTTTTACATAACTCCATTCACCAGCCCAAAACATTATTCGCCACGCATTACCATGAGCTGAATGAACTGGAAAATAAATTATCCGGTATTAAAAACTACCATGTAACCAATAAAGAAGTTGGCAATAAAATAATTTTTTTGCGGAAGCTGGCACCCGGTGGCAGCATACATAGTTTTGGTATACATGTGGCCCGTATGGCTGGTATGCCTCCCCAGTTAATTGACCGTGCCAATGAAATTTTAAAACAACTGGAAGAAAGCAGGGAAGGGGCAGAAGGCGTAAACCTTGATGAGAACATAAAAAAGTTATCAGCACCCAAACTGCAGCTCAGCATTTTTGATGCACACTCTGCTACTTTTGATGAAATAAGGAATTTACTGGAGGCAGTGGATATAAACAGGTTAACACCCGTTGAAGCTTTGCTTAAATTGCAGGAGATAAAAGGGAAGGTAAAATAAAGAGGTTGTTGCTTATGTAAAACAGCCCTTTTCCTCATCAAACCTGTTAAAACCTTATTAACTCTTGCAGCATTAAAGCCGGCAAGAGCGTCTTTGTAATAATTTCACCATACTTATGATCAAAAAAATACTAACGCTTATTACATTCGTCCTTTCTTTTACCTTTTATAGTTATGCCCAGCCTTGCAGTCTCCCCGGCATGACACCCGATAATGCCATCCCTGTTTGCGGAACATCAGTTTTTCACCAGAGCCAGGTAGATAATTGTAGCGGGAATAATGTGGCCCAAACCGGTTGTGCTGTGGGTGTAACATCATCCAGTTCGTTCTGGTACAAGTTTACCTGTTTTCAAACCGGGTCATTGGGTTTTTTGATCAGCGGCATTTCAAGTAGCGATGATTATGATTGGGCGCTGTTTGATATCACCGGCCAAAATCCAAATGCTGTTTTTTCTAATTCATCATTAGCCATTTCTATAAATCTATATGGCGCTGGTAGTGGGCCTGCGCCATTTCCTGAATCTCCTACAGGTTGCAAAGCAGGGGCAACAGGCAATGTTCATTGTGAAGGGTCAGCAAATGGCAATACACCATTTAATGCTATGCCAACGATCACGATTGGGAATAATTATTTACTAATGGTTACCAACTGGACGAGAAGTACCACGGGCTATGATCTTTCTTTCACCGGCGGAACAGCTAGCATCACAGATCCTAAAGAACCGCATATGGAAAGTGCAAGGGCTATATGTGATGGGGTAAGCGCAAGTATAAAAATGAATAAAAGAATGAAATGCAACAGTCTCACCGGAAGTGGTAGTGAATTTACAATCACACCTGCCGTGGCCAATGTTATTTCGGCTTCAGGTTTTGGTTGCAACCCTGCTTTTGATATGGATTCTGTATTAATAACTTTTGATGCTCCGCTACCTCCCGGCAATTATACCATCAACATCCGCAATGGAACAGATGGTAATACCTTAAGAGATAATTGCGACCGGGACATTCCTGTTGGAGAAAATATTCCCATGATCGTTTATCCACTTGTGCCAACACCAATGGACAGTATCTCCAAACTGGGTTGTGCACCGGACGAATTGCAATTGGTATTCCGCAAAAATATCAAGTGTAACAGCATTGCGGCAGATGGAAGCGATTTTATTGTAACCATGCTTTCCGGTACAATGCCTGTTACAGTTATTGCGGCCACAGGTAATTGTAATGTAAATGGATTATCGCCTATAATTAAAGTAAAACTATCTGCACCCATACAAACGAAAGGAACTTACCAGATACGGTTGGTTACCGGCAGCGATGGTAATACAATAATTGATGAGTGTGGACAGGAAACACCTGCAGGCGCTACGCTGAACTTTAGTACAAAGGATACTGTTAATGCTGATTTTACTTACGCTGTTAAATATGGCTGTCAAAGGGATACCATTAATTATTTTCATGATGGCCGCAACGAAGTGAATTTATGGAAATGGAATTTTGATAATCTGCGGAGCAGCAGCCAGCAGAACCCAGCCATAATCTATGGTTCCTTTGGGCAAAAGCAAACACAGCTTATTGTATCCAATGGTGTGTGCAGGGATACCAGTGATATCGTTCCGATATTCCTGGATAATGAACTCAACGCAGCTTTTGAAGCCACTGCCATTGTTTGTCCAAATGAACTGGCCATCTTTCAGAACAAGAGCACCGGTAACATTGTAAGCTGGCAATGGGATTTTGGAAATGGTATAACTGCTAATTCCCAAACACCGCCACCACAGGCTTATATTGTACCAACTGTTACCAGGGATGTTTTTCCAAGATTGATAGTGCAGAATAATTACGGTTGTTTTGATACGGCCATACAAAAAATTACAGTGACCAACAGTTGTTATATAGCCGTGCCCAATGCTTTTACACCAAACAGAGATGGGCTCAATGATTTTCTGTATCCTTTAAATGCATATAAGGCTGCCGATCTTTTGTTTAGGGTATATAACAGGGTAGGACAATTGATTTTTGAAACACGTGACTGGACAAAAAAATGGGATGGAAGATTTAAAGGACAGCCTGCTGATATGGGAACCTATGTTTGGATACTTATTTACACAGATATTAGAACCGGGAAAAAATACAACCTGAAGGGATCGAGTATTTTGATCAAATAGAACGCTGATGACGCTGATAGAACCGATTAACACAGATTTGATCTTTGATCCTGGATAGAGTTCAATCATTCAAAAACTTCCTTGTAATTCAGAGACTCCCAAAACGAAAAACAGCAAACGAGAAACCTGATTTATTTACCCAACATTTTCCTTTCATCTCTTTCTTCCCTGAGCATGGCGCCAAAATCCATTTTGCGTACCATGGTCTTTATCACCAGTGCTATTCTTTTTGTTTTGGTTGGTTCTGTTTTTGCAGATTCAATCCATTTGGTAAAATAATTGCGATGACCCTGGGGCAGGCTGTTAAAATGTTTCAATGCCTCAGGTTCATCCTGCAAGCATTCTAATAACTCTACCGGCGGCAGTATGGGCGACTCATCTAGTTGTAGTTGCACTTTTAACGATGCACCAAAACGCTTGCCTGTTGCTTTACGTATCGTTGCATTTATGGGTAAAATAAAATCTCCTTCGCCCATGGGTATCAGTGCTGTTTTCTCAATAGCATGATCATCAAGTTTACCTTTTACCCGGTACGATTTTTTTACACCGGGGTTTAGTTTTGTCGTTACCTTATCAGGTACCACAATATAGGTCCAGCCGGTCTTTTCACCTTGCTTGCTGAATTTTTGTATGGGGGCCGTGAAGCTGATCATAGTAGCTGTTTAACTACAAACCTATTTAATATTGATGAGAAAATATACCTGGTTTATAAACTCGGGTGCCGGAGAACACAGGCTGCTAAATGTGCGCCCTAAATGCAAAGAAAATAAATGGTGCCTGTATGGAACTTTTTGATCGGCTGGTGGCAAAGGAAAGAATAAGAAACTGGCAGTTATTGCCGTTGCAAATAAGCTTTTAAAACAGGTTTTTTGGGTAGTAAAAAACGAATGTTTGTTCGACAGAAATTATTATAAAAAAATAGCCTGATTTATTTGGTTTTTTGCACAGTTCGTGTTGTGTGCCGTTTTATTCTTACTGTCCAATTTTGACTAACAGTTCATTTAATGTCATGCTGGATAATTTGTATTCAAGTTTGCCTTCCATTCTTATGCTTTCCATTGAGTCAATCATTTTTTCGGGATTACGTAAATACATAAAATCACCTTTGAAATTGTTTATTAATTTGTCAAGGTTAGGGGCTGTTAATTTACCTATTTCAGTTAACACATTTGGAGTATAATTAAAAAAATCATCCTTAGTTTCTTTCTCATAATGCAAGTCTGTTACGTTACCTTGGTATTCATAATTACCCCAGTCTTTTCCTAGTTTCTTTAGTCCATAAAGCTTGCTATTACTAAACATTGAAAGGGTTGGAGGTTCGTTTGACTCAAAGTCCAAAAAGAAAAATTCTATTTTTCCTTTATTTTTAAAATGTTCAGATTTTGTCAAATAAATGCCGATATACTTTTCTTGCAAATTTTTATAGGTCAAACACATACCAGCAACATAAATAGATTCTACTAGTATAGGTATTTTCTTTCTTGCTCTAGGCTTTGACTTTTCAATAGTGATTTTGTCAACAAAGGTGTCCAGTGCCTTTTGTCTTTTTTTTAGAAAGTCTTTGTCAGCCTCTAATTCTTTATTAAAATTAATGTCCTCCTTCGTGTCAACTATTTTCTTTATTTCTTCAAAAATGTCTTTTGTTAAAACCTTACATTCCCAACAAGCCATAGCAAGTCCTAACCAAACATTGGTTCTGTCGTACTCAAGATTTTCTTTTTGCTCTGCTAAAATAATAGAGGATATGCTTTCAGGTTTTTCACCTAAGTCATATAACTCAAAAAATCGTTCTCTCACTTCGCAAGAAGTGTCGTTTCCTAAAATTGATGAACTCCAAGCTCCCATATTTTTTTGTCTGAATTTTTAGGGTGTCTGCAAAATGGCACACAACGTCAGTTCGTCTAAAAACCTTCGTTGCTTTATCAAATATAATTCAATTTAAGGCTTATGTATATAGGGCTTTAATTAATTGTGAACTTGTGGTTCAGAAAAATACGAGGTCTTAAAACAGTTCTTATTGTTTTTAACAGTCCGTTTTTTTGAAAAGATATAGGCACAAGCTCTTTGAGGAACTTTGTGAGCAAGTTTTTATCAATAATGTTCATAAGTCTGCGCAGGTTGTAGGCTACAAACATAAAACCAACATCTGCTGCTGCTCTTTTCAGCCCTTTCTTTGTAATTACATAATAAAACCCCCATTGTCTTTTTATAGTTCCGTAGGGATGCTCAACAATGGCCTGTCGTTTTTTATAAACTTCGGTATTTGCTTCAATGTTGTTTTTATTTTGTTCAATGTAGGGTGTAAACTCACTTCTTTCTATCAATCTTCCTTTTTTATTAATGGTGCATAGTGCCCTTGCAGGGCAGGTTGGGCAGGCATTGGTTTTATAATGCTTTACTGTATAAAAATTTCTGTTTTTATTTTTCTGGTATGGCTTTCCATTGGTGGTCATCACGTGGTTTTGCGGACAGGTATAGGTATCATCAACTTCATTGTAAGCAAAGTGACTGATGTTATAGTTTTGATCTGGTGCAACAGATGCAATACCTGGTACCGCAACCATAATGTTTATACCTGATGTTACAGCCATTTTTATTTCGCAACCGGTGTGGTAGCCTTTGTCATACAATGCTGTAAAATTTGTGGTGCCTAAAATGGCTTTTGTCCTTCGCAGCATGGGACCTAGCGCCCGGCTATCGTTCTGGTTTGTTACTTTATAATCAATGGGCAGGTTGTGCTTTGCATCTACTACTGTTTGTACATTATAGGCTACTTCGCTGATGCTGTTGCGTGTCATCAGCTGGCGGCTTTCCGGATCTGATGTTGATATTTGAGGTTCACCTGTTTGTTCTAACTGCCGTTGCATATTTTGATAATTATCTTTTCGGCCACTGTGCTTTTTTATTTGCTCTTCAATGATTTGTTTGTTGTCGTCATCAGCTTCAGCCAGTGCTTTATTATATTCATCGAGTTTGGCATCTATGTATGCAAGATGCCGTTCAATTTTCCCTTCATTAAAATTATTCTTCTTGCTGTTTTGTGCTCTTAGTTTGGTGCTATCACCAGCTACAAGTGTTCCCCCAATCAAATCAAAGTGTTTGGCAATACTCACCGTATGGCGAAACACTTTTCGGATTGCTTTTTCATTGTCTCTCCTGAAGTTGGAGATAGTATTGTGGTCGGGAGCCAGCTGCTTGATTAACCACATTAGCTCAATGTTACGTTTGCACCTGCCTACCGGCAGGCAGGTTCTTTTTCTAACTGGCGGCTGGACCGGATATGATTAAGGTACCCATAAACAAAAAGCTTCAATAGATCTTTGGGGTGATACGCAGGCCGTCCTTCTTTGGAAGTCTTTGTTACAAATTTAAAATCTTCCAATTGAATGCTTTCTGCAAAAAGATCAATGATGCGAACTTCATTATCGGGGGCAATTATCTGATCCAGGGACTGGGGAAAAAGGATGCTTTGTTCTCTGTTTTTCCTTGTATGAATTGCATTAATAAATTTACAAAATGCAGGGATTTTAAGAAGCATTAGTTATCAAGGAGTGTGAATAGTTTTTAGACAGTCTGACGTTGACGGCTTGGCGATGTGGCGGTATTTGAAAATCGTCAGCCTGTAACTGCTGCTGAATAAAGTTACTAAAGTTGATGTTATGAACTACAGCTCGGCTTTATTCGTCGGCTGGAACTGATGCCGAATAGCGAACTGCAGATGATTGTTTCAACGTCCAGCCCCAATTGCACAAAACCTTTTGTTGTAGGCAGTTTTCGTCAACCTAAAATGTCAAACAGTTTGAATGGTATATACTCTTTGTCAAAGTCTTTTTTGTCATTGTCTGGCCAATAGTATTTAGCTACATAGTTTGTAATTTCATAGTAGTTGTCTGCGACCCAATCCATATTCCAGTCTCTATAATGTCTTGCCACTGCAGCATATCTGTCAAAATATTGTTTTTCAAAAGTCTCAATACTTATTTGTAAGGAAAAAGATCTGTGAGCAATCTCGGCCATTATCAAGGTTTTCCATAGCCAAAATTTCATGTCTTCTGAATGTGCCGAATTTTCTTCTATTTCAGCTCGTAGTCTTTTCCCAAATTTTTGTGTCGCACCTATGATTTTACTGTTGTCCATTGAGTCTAAATCATTCTTGAAATAATTTTTCTTTTATAAGGTCTGTTCAAATTGCCTACAACGTGCAGGGCTTTGTGCAGCTTGGGTATTTGATGCTGTGTCCGACCCCGGCTGGATGTAAATTAAGAAACGGAATTTATAAATTGAAAATAAAAATAATTAGCCAACGGTCGCACCCATAGCCGATGATTGGTAGCGAGCCGCTGCTGAAGATTGTTTGTCTTGCCCAAGTTGCACAAAACCGCCTGTTGGCTGTAGTTCATTTCTTCCAATAGTTATGAAAGTAACTAAGCTTACCTGCCTTACTCATCTCAAATTCCCAGTTAGTACTGTCAAGAATCAGATAGTTGTAACCATAAAAAGGTCGCTTAACTCCGTTAGAAAATATAGTCAACCTATATTGATAAGCTGGAAAAACAAAAAACGCTGAGTCAAACGGTTTTTCTGAATATCCACGGGTCTTGCTATTATTCCAGTCATTTGCAAATGCTTCAATCTGTTTCTCTGTCAACAATTGAGTCTGCTTAAACTCGTTGGAAAATATGATTACTGAGTCAATAGACTTTGTGTCCAACGAAATTTTGATAGGCTTTAGTTCCTTAATTGAATTATCGCAGGCATTTAATGTTAAGAAACTTTCATTGTCGACTTGCCATGTAAAAACACAACTGTCAATTTGCGATACACTACCTTTTCTTTCGTCACTCATGTAAATGTCATAATCGTAGTAAAATGCTAAAACCATGTCGGGGCACCTCGATTTAATTATTTTATAATCCTTTACTTTCCATTCTTGAATTGGTTCGCATTTTTTTGAATTGTCACTGCAGGAAATGAGAAATGCAAGCAAAAGCAAAAGCAAAAGCGTTATATGATTAAGCGGATTGTGTCCCATAAGAATTTTGTCTCGTCCTGATTTTGGTTGACTCTTTTTGACGTTATCCACAGCGGGGTAAGATTACTGTGTTTACGTTTTGAGTTTAGTTGTTCATCTTTGTTTTA
>JAYUYX010000197.1:0-10043 GCA_043752205.1 Chitinophagaceae bacterium | reverse complement strand
ATAAAAGGTATTTTTGAGTTCGAAATAAAAAAATATTGTTGAATGAACGAGAATGATATTCTGCAATTATGCATATACACGGTTTCTGGTTTTATGTTGGGTTTGTTCATATACAAGATCGTACTTCCGTTAGTTTCCAGGCTGGCTGCTAAAACTACTATCAAATCTGATGACCTTATTCTTAAAACCATAAGCAAATGGATAATTCCTTGGTTTTTAGCATTGGGGCTTTTTTTAGGATTGAAGCGCTTAGAACTTGATAGCCAATTTTATTATTGGTTAGAAAATGGCCTGATGATCTTTTATATATTATCGGCAACGTTGATACTGGCGAAAGTTGTTTCCGGAATGATCAAGATCAAAGCTTCAGGTACAGATGCTGTCATCCCTTCATCATCCATCATCAGCAATATTGTAATTATTATTATTTACTGCATTGGATTATTGATCATCCTGCAGTCGCAGGGAATTTCCATTACGCCAGTACTTACTGCTTTAGGAGTTGGCGGTTTGGCTGTAGCATTGGCATTGCAGCCAACACTTTCAAATTTATTTGCCGGACTGCAGATCATTTCTTCCGGTAATTTTAACCGGGGTGATTTTGTAAAGCTGGCTTCGGGCGAAGATGGTTTTATAGAAGATATTACCTGGCGTAGTACTACTATTAAAGCAATGTCCGATCATATCATTATTGTACCAAACTCCAAGATGGCCGATATGATCGTAAAAAATTATAATTTACCGGTTATGCAAATGTCCTTCGTGGTTGAAGTGGGCGTTAGTTATGATAGTGATCTGGACCATGTTGAAAAAATTACCAAACAGGTTATACAGGAAACCCTGCAGGTGGAAGAAGGAGGAGTAAAGGATGCTGAACCTATTATCCGTTTTTATGCCTTTGGGGAAAACAGCATAAAAATGAAAGCTATCTTAACTGCAGATAATTATGCTGCCCAATTTGCTTTAAAAAGCGAGTTTATAAAGAAACTACTTGTAAAATATAACCAGGAAGGAATCAATATTCCATTGGTTACAAATCCGTTTACTAAAAAAGTGGAAGAATAAACGGCGGGCAATATTTTTTACAGAATGTAATTATTTATCGTTAGGTTTTACTGCAGGCAGTACCTTTATGTAAGATACTTTGAAGCGATCATCTACCAGTTCACCCTGTACTTCAGCCTTACGTATAGAATTACACATGCCATCATGCGCATGAGCATCCCCAAATGAATCAATATCTGCACCATCAACGTAATAAGCTTTATCATTGATGCGTATGGCCATATCGCAGGTTTTACCCGGCAGGCCAAGTTTACATTTACCGCAGGATACTTCTACCGCCTGTATCGCTTTGGTTGCATCGGGCTGTATTGTATTTGCCTTAGTAGTTTGACTGAATGAGCTTATCACAAAAAAACAAGTGAATATGATCGTAAATAATAATTTCATCGGTTTTAATTTAGAGCTAAAACTACGAAATTATCAGAGTATGAGGCCGTCCTTTACCCTATTATCCAGTAAATATTTATTTTTTTAAAAAAAATATTTAAACGGCAGTTTGTAATTACAACTTAATTCGTACTTTGCATTACGAAAATAATCGTATTATGACTCTAATAAAGAATACCAAACCCACAGAAAGTGAATTGGAAATATTACAGGTTTTGTGGAACGAGAAGACAGCTACAGTACGTACAGTGCATGAAGAATTGCTAAAAACCAAGGAGGCCGGTTACACCACTACCCTTAAACTGATGCAGATCATGTTTGAAAAAGGTTTAGTAACACGGGATGACAGTAGCAAGACGCATGTTTACAAACCTGCAGTTACCAGGGAAAAAACACAGCAACAGTTTCTGAACAAAATGATCAAAACGCTTTTTGCCGGTTCATCATCTGATCTGGTATTACAGGCTTTAGGCGGACACAATGCCAGTGAAGAGGAATTAGAAAAGATCCAGCAACTTATAAACCAGTTAAAAAAAGATAAATAAATTTATAAACTGTAGCCTGCCTTCCAAAAGCAGGTATTTAATTTTAAAAACGTTTATGGTTCAGTTCGCATACAGTTTCTGCATGACCCTGTTGCATAGCTTGTGGCAAGCTGCACTGTTAGTGTTGCTGTACATTGCAATAAGTACACTCATATCCAGGAACGCTGCTCCTATTGCCAAAAGAAATTTTTTATATGCCGCTATTACTACCCAGTTCGTTTTATCTGTTACAACATTTTTGCTCTACTTTTTTAATACAACAGGTTTAACAACCTTCATAGCTGTTACGCAGGATATCAGTACATATCTTGAAAGAAATACCCTTCAATTGATAACGCCCTGGCTTTTTGGTTTGTATATTTTTATCATTGCATTTAAATTGGTAAAAGCCTTTTATTGCTGGTATCGTTTTAAACAACTTTACACATCAGGTTTACAAAAGCCCCCTGTAAATCTTAAGCTTTTTACAGAATCAAAAGCCAACCAGTTCGGTATAAAAAGAAAAGTAAAACTTTGGTTAAGCAGTTCTGTAAATACTCCCATCACCTTTGGATTTTTAAAGCCCGTTATATTATTACCTGTGGCTCTGGTAAACCATATCAATATACAGCAGGCTGAAACCCTTATCCTGCACGAGTTAACCCATATTCACACAAACGACTATCTGCTCAATTGGGTTTTACTTATTGGTGAAACAATTTTCTTTTTTAATCCCTTTGTAATGCACTTATGCAGCAAGATCAGGCTGGAAAGAGAAAAGCATTGCGATATACAGGTTATGTCTTTCAAATATTCCCCTGCCCTATATGCCCAAACATTATTACAGGCCGAACGTATGAAACAGCTGGTTCCAAACTTTCAGCTGGCAGCGGTTAACAGGAAGAAACACCTGCTACAGCGCATACAATTCTTTACCAGCGAAAAAAATATGCAGCAGGCATTTCAATTTAACATAGTAGCACCGGTTATTGGCCTTCTTTTGTTATCCATGCTTTCTGCTGCAGTTTTATTTCAATCACAGCAAACAACAATATCAACCAGTGCGGCCGACAATCAATATCTTCCATTCAATAATTATATCATTCCAAATACAGAAGTTGGTAAACCCTTTATTACCCCTTCTCAAATACCAACGCAGGAGCGTAAAAATCAATTTTCTAATAAACCTGCAATTGATATTAAAGTGCAGCCACAGCCTGGTTATGATGTTGAAATATCACCTGAAGAGAATACAAAATCTAGTGAATTAAATTATTGCCTGCCTATTACAACAATGGAGAATGATGCTTCACGCCAGATAATCATAAAGGAAGAGGGACAGGACGGCACCAGTTTAAAAGTTTATCAACTGAGTTTTTCAAATGGTAAATGGATACTGCAGCCTGAATGGATCATTACCGCAAAAGCATTGACAGATTCACTCTCTATTAAAATTGACTCTTTAAACAGCAATCTTAAAAAGATCTATCGTTCACAACAATAATTTATATTGAAGAAGTTGATGAAGATTTCAATTAACATGCCCGCTCCCTATTCCTAATTACCAAATATTACGTGGGCAGCTATCGCCATACTTATTGCCTAACAAAAATCCAATTACAATTTCATGTGTACCCTTTGTATATGTTTGAAGACGTGCAGTGGTAGCATGCTCATAAGCATAACTGATGTTAAAAGTGTTAGATACATTTACCCCAACCATTCCGGAATATCCACCCACCAGGTCAGCAAAGCGGTAACTTGCTCCTATCCATAAAAAATCCTGATACTGCATCTTTACATTGGCATGCAAGCCGGTTAACTGGGGTTGCCAATATTGAACCATTACAGAAGGTAATACTGAAATATCTTCCGTCATTGCAAAGCGGTAACCGGCAGTTGCAAAATAATTTGGTGTAAATGTTTCTCCGTAATTTTTATCCGTTACAAATTTAGCTTTACCTGGTATAATGTTTAACACAGATACACCCAGGAAATAACGGGCAGAATATAACCAGAGACCAGCCCCAATTTCAGGCTTGATCTTATTAATAGATCCGTTATTATAGCCAATTGCAGGATCATTAGGATCCAGGTTGCCCCATTCTATTTTAGAACGGTCTAAGCTAACACTTGTTACACCTGCATTTAGCCCCGCAGCAATACTTGTACGTGCTGATAATGGTTTATGATACGCATAGGAAAGAGCAGCCGACCAACGACTGATGTAGCCAGCTTTGTCGTTGATGACCTGTAAGCCCATACCATGATGTGCCGGAGAAACTGCATATTCATCCCATGCTTTTGGACCGGCAGGGTTTTCACCCGGTACTTTAAATGAAGTAGCAGTAGTACGCAGATCTTTTTTACCTAACGGGCCATGAATACTTAAATAGGTTGTTACCGGCGCCCCAGAAATACCTGCCCACTGGTTACGGTAACTCAGTTTTACATCAGTATAATTTTCAATACCCGTTATGCCCGGGTTTAAAATGTAATTGTTTAAAATGTATTGGGTATAATATGGCTTGGCCTGGTTAAATGCAGTAAAACCGGTAAGACAAAAGAATAAGGTTATTATAAAAAATTTCTTCATGCGTTCAGCTTTTTTCACTTGGTATACAATTCCCGTTAATAAAGTTCAATCATTACGATCGAAAAAAATGTTAATCATAAAAAAATGTACAGCGATGTAATTAATTACATCGCTGTACATGATGTTTTATTTAATGATCGTTACATAACCGGTAATGGGGTCACGACCGTTGCCTGGTTCAATAATATAATAATAGGTATCAAATGGCATAGGCTTTCCTTTCATAGTTCCATCCCATGGAGTGTTATAGCCTCTTGATTCAAATACCAGGTTTCCTGCCCTGGTGAATATCTGTACCCTGTTGTTTGGATATGTATTCAGGAAATCAATTCTCCAGGTATCATTTATACCATCATTATTTGGTGTAAATGTATTGGGTATTACAGGAAATTTAAGCAGCTTCACATATACATCATCACTTGATGCACACCCGCCTTTGCTGGTTACAGTAAGCCGGTATGTCATATCAGTTTTGGGGTTCACAACTCGTGGTCTCAATATCTTACTATCGGTTAAATATTCAACCGGTGTCCAGGAGTATTGTGGTTCAATCCCATACGCTGTGGCATCTAATTGTACTGAGCCGCCTTCCAATACAAATTTATCAGGACCTGCATTACGATGCGGATAAGGATAAACATAAAATTCCTTTTTTATTGTATCACTGTAACAGCCAAAATTATCCTGTGAATAATAAGTGATTATAAATGGAGATGGTAAAGTATCCCGATATGTATAATTTAATGGATTTAGATTTTGAACAGGAGTTCCGTCGCCCATATTCCAGAAGGATTGTTGCAAAAGGCCGCCACCCCTGGTATCATCAGTAAATATCACATTATCACCAATACACACACTTGGTTTGCTCTTGGCAAAATCTGCTTTTGGTTGTGGGTGAATGGTGTTTAGCACAATAGTAGTATCGTGAGAACAACCTATAATATTACCATTAAGAACGGCCGTACTTGTAACTCTCAAGTTCACATTAAATGGCCCCGTGCTTGAATACCAATGTTGTGGTCTGAATGCTCTTGAGGTATCGAGATTGCCACTTGAAGGCTCTCCAAAATTCCAAAAATAGGTCATCCCACTTCCATCCGGCATTGAAGATGTGTTGTTAAATATAACAATAGCATTAGGGATACAATAACTGGGTTTGTCTGCTGCAAAATTTGGTACCGGATAAGGATTAACTATTATCTCACCAGCAGCATTTGCTTTAATACAACTATTACCTGCAGTTTGTATGGTATAAGGGAATATAGGCCCACCGGTAATTGTTGTAGGTGTTCCACTTATGGTTAATATATTTCCCGTTACTGAATAACCAATACCAGGAGGTAAATTACCAATAGTAACATTATTGGCTCCGCCACCTAATGTATATATAATTGGATCAATGGGTGTGTTTACACAAACAGACTGCATGGTATCTCCTGAACTGAACGCTAAAGTATGATCTGGATCTACAGTAATAATTCCAGTAGTATCAGCAATTACACAACTGTTCCCGGTTGTTAAAACTGAGTAAGTAAATGTTGGTCCGCCCACATTTGAATTTGGTGTTCCAAAGATTCTTAGTGTATTTGCGGTAACCACTGCAGTTACACCGGGAGGCAAACCCGTAACAGTTGCATTATTTGCGCCACCGCCTAATGTATAAAATATATCAGCTATAGGGGTATTGATACAAACTGTCTGGTTATCATTACTGCCTGCATTTAATGCAATGGTATGGTTGGCATCAATGGTTATCGCTGCCAGCGTATCTGTACTTAAACAACCTGCAGCCGATACATTATGCATCCTTACAGTGTATGTACCCGGTAAAGCAAATGTATGTGTAAAGGTACTTCCAGGTGGATGGTTTTCAATTACTGTGCCATCACCAAAATCCCATACAGTATTAACCAATGTCACAGATGCAGGCGCTGTAGATAAATCTGTAAAAGATACAGGAACCTGTTCGCAACTTGGCAACACATAACTGAATGCAGCATGAGCTGTATCAAGTACAGTTATAGTATTACTCATGGTATCAACGCAACCGGCAGCAGTTGAGCTAAAGGTATAAAGTATGGTATGTGTACCAATACCGGCAACCTGCGGACTAAATAAGCCGGTAGGTGAAACACCCAGTCCACTGTAAGTACCTGTACCCGGTACACCGCCAATTTCGCTGGCCTGTGTAATCTGGAATGGCGGTACCAGCAAACAGCTATTAGGCATATTATTAAACTGAACCAGCGGGGCTGCATTAACGGTAATGTTTCTGATGCTGTCGTCCACGCAAACTCCACCAGAATATGCCCGATATCTGATCTCGAAGACCCTGGTTAGCGGAGTTTGAAAATTGGGATATAAATGTCTGTACACTTTACCGGTAAATGGACTATTGTCTATGTCAAATACCGACGGAAAGTTTACATTATCCCAATAGATTTCAATTTTAGTAATTACACCCGGAAAAACAGTTGAAGCTTCCACTATAGCCACCGAATCGTTGGCGCAAAGTGTTGTGGGGTTATTAACATTGAATATTGCATAAGGGTTACTACCATTTACTACTAATGTCTGTATGATGGTATCCCTGCAACCCGCTGCACTTGTAACAATCAATTGCACACTGTCATAAACGCCAACAGCAGTATAACTATGTGTGGGATTTTGTAAAGTAGAAGTATTAGGATTTCCCGGTGTTGCAAATGGATCATCAAAATACCATTCCCATGCCGTTATAGCACCAACAGTAATACTGCTGGTATCAATAAATTGTGCGTAAGTATCACTTAAGCAAACTTCTGGAATTATATAACCAGCCTGGGGGCGGTTGTTAATAATAACTGGCCGGCTAAACACAAATTCATTAGTACAACCGAGGTCAGTAGTATCTCTAAGTGTTACATTATAAGTACCAGCTGTACTGAAAACATGGGTAGGGTTTTGCAGGCTAGATGTATTATTTGGTGCACTGCCGGGGTCATCAAAATCCCATAACCAGCGATTGATAGTACCCGAATTAGGTATTGATAAATCCGTAAAGCTTATCGTTCTCGTTTCGCAACTTGGTGCACTAAAAGTAAAATTAGGTGTTGGTAATTGATTTACTAAAATAGTTCCCCCTAGGCTATTCTGTACACAGGTACCGGTTGTGGTAACTGTATAGTTAAATGAACCTGCTACAGTTGGTGCTCCGCTGATAGTAAATACACCTCCTGCGTAAACACCCGTAACACCTGCAGGTAATCCTGTAACACCGGCTCCCGTTCCCCCACCTGCAATTGCATAAGTAATATTTGTAAGCGTAGAGTTTCTGCAAAGCTCTTGTGATGTTGTAGGCGCTGCAGAAGTTAAAGTTATTGATGCATCTGGGTTTACTGTAATTGTTCCCGTAGTGGTTGGTATAACACAAGGCCCGGTTGTAGTAACAGTATAGGTATAAGACCCTATAAGCGTTGGTGTTCCTGAAATGGTTATTACCCCACCTGCAAAAACACCATTTACTCCCGGAGGCAATCCACTAACTGCACCACCTGTTCCTGTTCCGCCAACAGCATAAGTAATATTGGTTATGGGAACATTTATACAAAGCGACTGGTTATCTGTTCCGGCAGCCGATGTTAAGTTTAAAGTTGCATCTGCGGTTACAGTAATTGTTCCGGTTGCCTGTGGTATTACACAGGGGCCGGTTGTTGTAACTGTATAATTGAAAGTACCGCTTACTGTAGGAGTTCCGGTTATTGTAATTACACCTGCGTTAAATGTACCGGTAACTCCGGCAGGTAAACCCGCCACGCTTCCACCCGTACCACTTCCTGCCACTGCATAAGTTATATCAATAATAGCATTATTAATACAAAGGGTCTGGTTATTAGTTCCAGCTGCGGAGGTTAAGGTGATGGTTCCATCATCAGTAACAGTTATAGTACCAGTAGCCTGAGGCATTACACATGGCCCGGTTGTGCTTACAGTATAATTAAATACACCGTTTAAAGTTGGTGTACCAATAATCGTAAACACACCAGCTGCATAATTACCTGTTACACCCGGCAATGCTGGTGTAAATACAACGCTGGCACCTGTACCGCTTCCGCCAATGGCATAGACAATGTTTACAATTGGGTTATTGATACAAACAGTCTGGTTATCTGTACCAGCAGCCGATGTTAAAGTAACTGTTGCATCTGGCGTAATATTCACGGTTACCGATTGGCCGGTTATATTTCTGGTGCATGGTGTGCCTGCGGGTGAAGCATTTCGAACTCCAATAAGGTTATAAACAAAAGTACCCGCCACATTTGTAGGTGCATTAATTGTAAAAGTATTACTGGTGCTTGGTGGGGTTACTATCGTAGCACCCCCATTAATATTGTAGCTAAAAATATATTCTGCTGTACCCAGGCTACCGGTAAACGTAACAAAGGGGTCAGGAGCAGTATTTATACATACTGTTGCATTTCCGGCAATTGTTGCATTTGGAAAATCCGGAACAACAATGGTATGCTCAATCGTATCAGTTAAACAACCAGGGGTAGTAATAGCTGCATATCTTACAGTATATGTTCCCGGAGCAGTATAGGTATGAGATGGGTTTCTCACACCTGTTACCGTAATTCCATCTCCAAAATCCCAATACCAGCGATAAGTAATATCTGGAGTTTGAGGTGTAGTTTCTAAAAAACTGTAGGGCTCTGCTACGCAGCCACCCGCTGTCCACGTAAAATCTGCAATTGGCGGGTTAGAAATCTGTATCCCAAAGGGATAAACAAGTTCAGACCCACAGCCCTCATTGGTGCTTCTATAAGTGGTAAGAAAAAGTGTATCTACCCCTGCAGTGTTAAAAGAATAAATACCTGGTATAGAATACCAGTTTACCTGCCTGCCATTTTTAATAGTGGTACTATCTATTGTAGGGTTTATCTGAAGTATTGGAAAATTACTAGGCACAATTATAGCCGGGTTGCTTATATCCCACCTCAATGAATCGAATCTTATCTCAACAGGAGGTGTTGTAAGCGTAGAATCCGGAAAATAAAATTTAAATCTAAACGGCGAATTAGTGCATACCGAATTTGAGGACCCATTACCATACTGGGTTTCTAATTCTAGTGCCTGAGTCA
This sequence comes from Chitinophagaceae bacterium, assembly GCA_043752205.1. Classification (GTDB taxonomy): domain Bacteria; phylum Bacteroidota; class Bacteroidia; order Chitinophagales; family Chitinophagaceae; genus Ferruginibacter. Next base: position 351 of record JAYUYX010000197.1, on the reverse strand, counting down.
GATCTCTAACATTAGTACCGGCATTGTATCCATAAGATTCTGCAACACCGTAACCATAAGCAATGGCATTAAAGCCAGAATCACTTACTAATGTGTGTGGTATACCTGACAAAGTAGTATTGCTTGTTCCGCTTACATTTATTGTTGCGTAAGAATAGCTGGAATTTTGTGGATGTACAATAAAATTAGCCGCAGGCACTTGTATACCATCTAAAAAGCAACTGCTAATGGCAGTTCCCCCATTTGGAATCACAAAATTTATATAGTGTTTATTCACATTAATAGCAGCAGGTCTGCAGGCATTCCAGGTTACCTGTTTAATACTTTGCTCAATAGGGCTTAAATAGATAA
>JAYUYX010000196.1:0-22549 GCA_043752205.1 Chitinophagaceae bacterium | reverse complement strand
TTTTGTTTTGGGGCCTGTGTAACGTGCCATAATTGTTATAGTGGTCTTTTAGTGACGATGCATCATTATAAAGACCTTTTAAAATGAATAATGCACCCGTGTTAAATGTATGATGTTCGATGTACGTTGTCAGATATGAGCCGGCGTATACCGTACATCCAACATCGTACATAGTTATTAAACTCTTCTTTTCTTTGGAGGCCTGCAACCATTGTGTGGTAAAGGCGTAACGTCTTTGATCATGTTGATCTCAAGACCGTTTTGAGATAAAGAACGGATAGCACCTTCACGGCCTGATCCAGGTCCTTTCACAAATACATCAACTCTTTTTAAACCTGCATCCAAAGCTGTTTTCGCTGCATCTGCTGCGGCCATCTGGGCTGCATACGGCGTGTTCTTTTTAGAACCTCTGAAACCCATTTTACCGGCACTGCTCCAGCTTATAACCTGGCCCTGCTTATTGGTTAAACTGATAATGATGTTGTTGAAACTTGCTGTTATGTGTGCATCTCCGTAGCTGTCAACTTTTACTACTCTTTTTTTTGAGGCTGCTTTTGCGCCTCCCTGTGCTTTTGCCATAATTTAATCTAGATAGGTAATCTTTAAAAAATGTATCCCGAAATTAACCGGAACTGAACCAACCCTCCTGCCGACTTCTTAGCGATCTGGTATTTTTTCAAATAATTGAAGGCTTATTATAAATTGCCAAAGGCAAATTATTACTTAGTTACTTTCTTCTTACCTGCAACTGTCTTACGCTTACCCTTTCTTTGACGGCTGTTGGTACGTGTACGTTGTCCACGAACAGGTAATCCTTTACGGTGACGTAAACCACGGTAACATGCAATATCCAGCAAACGTTTAATGTTCATCTGCGTTTCGCTGCGTAAAGCACCTTCAGTTTTAAATTCGTTATTGATAACGTTACGGATGGCAGTTTGCTCATCATCGTTCCACTCATTAACTTTTTTACTGTGGTCAATTCCTGCCTTGCTTAAAATGTACTGGGCAGTAGAACGGCCAATTCCGTAAATGTAAGTAAGGCCAACTTCGCCTCTTTTGTTTTTTGGTAAATCTATACCGGCAATACGAGCCATAGTTTATTTAATATTTAATATTTAATATTTTTTTATTGATTTTGCAAAATTCGTAAATATTACATCTTCAATCTTACCTATTCAATTCTTATCCCTGCTTTTGCTTAAAGCGTGGATTTTTTTTGTTAATCACATACAGCCTGCCTTTTCTTCTTACGATCTTGCAATCTACACTGCGTTTTTTTATTGAAGCTCTAACTTTCATAAACTTGTTTTTTCTTATCGTGAATCGTGAATTATGAATCGTGAAATTAAGCGGTTTCCCACTCACGTCTGACGACTCACCACTGACGTTTTTTATTTATACCTGAATATGATCCTGCCCCTCGTTAAGTCATATGGGCTCATTTCCACCCCAACTTTATCACCTGGTAAAATACGGATATAGTGCATCCTCATTTTACCTGAAATAGTGGCTAAAATCTCATGCCCATTCTCCAATTTAACCTTAAACATAGCATTGCTCAACGCTTCAATTATTACTCCATCCTGTTTAATAAGTGCCTGTTTAGCCATAATTTTTGGAGCGCAAAGATAGGAGTAATAATTTAATTAACAGCAAAAAGGAGATGGAATTACCAACAAATCCCGGATTTTTCCACAAAAATTAAGATTTTAGTACTTAATTATTGGATTTGGCCACACAATGTTGACATTTTCCAAAAAAGGGGCAGGTAATATTAAAAAAGTGATGTTGGCATTTTTCTATCATTTACAATAAATTATAAAAAAATACCTCAGTAAAAATACTGAGGTATTTTTTAAAGTTTACCGTTCCTTTTAATCAAAAGATCCCTCATTAAGGTGCACTTTTGTCATATCGTAATAATGATTCTGTAACTGGTGTACATTAATGGGATGTAATATCTGGCGGTGTTCATCCCGGTACCAGATCTCAAATCTTGAAAAATTACCTGCAGCTGGTAACATCATTCTAAAAGCACCCTTCATATATTTAATCGTTCCATCCTGGTTATCCAGTTTATGAAATTTAAGTTTCATGAGTTGTTCTTCATCTAAGGGTATGGCACTTAGCTGCTCGGTCTCGTACCAAAAATCCTGTGCCCCGGTATTTACACATACCTGCTTTTCATTACCATTCAGGTTGGTTACCTCACCCTGCTTTTTGTCTCCGTCGTTATCAGCTATTACATAATCGCCTACTTTAATTTCATGAAATTGTATCATAGTTATTTGTTTTAGTAAAAGCAATTTAATATTTTTTTTGCAAAGAGTACAAAGGAGAAAAAGAGGGTCATTATCATTATGTATTTCGCCGTTAAGTAATGAGCTGTCAGCCTGAGCTTGTCCAAGGCGGAATAGTACGAACTATATCGACTTCGACAAGCTCAGCCTGACAACTTTTCTAACCTATGCACTTAATTCTGTTATTCAGCCCAACTCATTACATATCCTTCATTCTCTATTTCCAAAGCCTCTACAGTTAATTGCAACGGATGAAAAGTATCCACCATTACTGCCAGTTCATTGGTTTCCTTTGCACCAATGCTTTTTTTAACTGCACCGGGGTGCGGACCGTGCGGTATACCGGCAGGATGCAAAGTGATCATTCCTCTTGTAACATGTTTACGACTCATAAAATCACCATCTACATAATATAATACTTCATCGCTGTCTATATTACTGTGGTTATAAGGTGCAGGTATTGCCTGCGGATGATAATCGAACAACCTTGGACAGAAAGAACACACTACAAAATTATTAGCCTCAAATGTTTGATGCACCGGTGGGGGCTGGTGTACCCTGCCGGTTATAGGCTCAAAATCATGAATTGAAAACGCATAGGGATAACAGCATCCATCCCACCCCACTACATCAAAAGGGTGATGGGCATAATGCAGGCCATATAAAATTCCTTTCTTTTTAGTTTGAATTAAAAAATCACCTGCTTCATCAAAGGTCTGCAGGCTTTTTGGCTGCCTTATATCTCTTTCACAATACGGTGAATGTTCCATCAATTGGCCAAGTTTACTTACATATTTTTTTGGATAGCGAATAGGACTAAATGATTCAACAATGAAGAGGCGGTTATTTTCTGTTGCAAATTCTATTTGATAAATTGATCCCCGTGGGATAACTAAATAATCGCCATAGGAGAAATCAAGATTACCGTATTGAGTTTTTAAAACTCCTGTTCCCTCATGCACAAATATCATTTCATCAGCATCGGCATTTTTATAGAAGTAATCTGTCATACTTTGCTGCGGTGCTGCCAGTACTATATGACAATCGTTGTTTATCAAAACAGCCTTGCGGCTTTGCAGGTAATCTTTTTCAGGTTTGATGTTAAAACCCTCCAGGCTGCGGTGCTTCAGCATTTTTTCTTCGGCAACCTTTGGCTGCACATTCACCGGTTCATCTGTTTTAATGATCTGTGTTGGAGGATGTGTATGATAAAGGATTGAATAGTCATTGCTAAATCCCTCAGTTGAAAATAATTGCTCGGAATACAATTCTCCATCAGGCTTACGAAACTGCGTATGCCGTTTATGGGGAATGGTTCCTAATGTATGATAGTGTGCCATGGTTAATAATTAATAATGAATAATGAAAAGTCAATAGAATACTCATCATTAATTGTCGCAGAGGGCAAGTGAAGCCAACAGGAAATAATATTTCCAATTGCGCTTGTCAATGTAGTAAGTGAAGTTGCGGTGAAAAGGCATTAGCTTAATTTGTTATTGTAAATTTACTGTTTATAATTATAAAAACGTGACGAGAATAGGATTAATATCAGATACGCATCATTACCTGGATGAAACCATCTTTGAACATTTTAAGGATTGTGATGAAATATGGCATGCCGGTGATTTTGGGAGTGGAGAGATAGCTAAGAGGCTAAAGGAGAAAAAGAGGTTAAGAGGAATATATGGAAATATAGACGGCCAGGATATAAGGACCCAATTTCCGGAGCAACTTGTTTTTATGTGCGAAGACGTAAAAGTGATGATGAAACATATTGGTGGTTATCCACCTAAATACAATGCTGAAACAAAAAAGGATATCTTAATTCAGCAACCGCAGCTTTTTATAAGCGGCCATTCTCATATCTTAAAGATCATGTATGATGATAAGTTAAATTGCCTGCACATGAACCCCGGTGCAGCTGGGAAGCAAGGCTGGCACAAAGTAAGAACCATCATTCGTTTTATGATTGATGGAACTGATATGAAAGATGCAGAAGTTATTGAGCTTGGACCAAAATAATTTTACTTACCCCCGTTGGCTGTAAGATCTGCCTTACAATTAGCATCCAATGGAGGAGTATTTCCTCCTCCCAACATACCCATAACACTAGTAGTGTTGGTACCATAATACATTAAACAATTGCTATTATTACAATGATTGGGATTGTTTGCATCCTGGTGATTGGTTACCATGGGTGTTCCTAAATTTACAAGCCCCAGGATATGCCCCAACTCATGTTGCAATACAGTTGATTCCAGTCTGGTACGACTTACCTGCCCAAAGCCACCTGAATTATCCGTTACGGTTTTACCCAACAAAGCCATAGATGTATTGCGGAAAGCAAGGCCCAAGGCTGTGGCTTCAGAATATTTACTGTCCGTATATAAAAAATAAACACCCAGTTGGGTACCACTAGTATAAGCAGTGCGGTAATTCTTTTCTACCTCTACAATATCATTAAGTGTCATCACAGGTTTACCTGCTGTAGGTATTTGTGTTTGTATAATATTTATTCCCCCCGGTTTATTTACCAGCGTATTTAAAAACGCAACAGTATTATTAATGGATGCTGCATCCGGGGCATAGCCCGGCATATACTGTATTTCTATATTAATGGAAGTGTACCTACTGGCACTCAATAGATCCCTTGCAGAGGCTCCTATTGATTTAAAGTTTTCAGCATGGGTTGCTGCAGGGCTTACATCATCTTTTTTGCAACTGAAGTTTACAAACAGCAATAAACCCAATAATATTTTGATTCGCTGGAAAGTTTTGAATGACATAGACTGGATTTTTCGTAATAAACGAAAATATCATGCCAAAGGTTTGAAACGTTAATCCGTTAATTAGTTGATTGGTTAATCCGTAGAGCATCTATACTTTACAAACTCCTTCACCTTGAGATTCTAACGAATTAACGGATATACAGATTAACGGATTAACAGTTTTACTCAACCCAATCTGCAATAAAGATATTTGTATCTCTTGTTCCCCCATTATTACGGTTACTGCAAAAAATGATCTTTTTACCATCGGGGCTAAACATTGGAAAAGCATCAAAGGATTTTTCTGCAGATATTTTTTGTAAGCCAGTGCCATCTTCGTTAATGATAAACAGGTTAAAAGGGAAGCCCCTTTTACTCTGGTGATTGCTGGCAAATATGATCCTTTTGTTATCAGGCATAAAAGCAGGAGCCCAGTTGGCATTACCGTACGTTGTTACCTGCTTTACGTTGCTGCCATTGGCATTGGCAGTAAACACTTCCATATTGGTTGGCGCTACCAGGTTCTCTGCCAACAGGTCTTTATATTCTTTTATTTCTGCTTCAGTTTTTGGACGGCTTGCACGCCAGATTATCTTTTTACCATCAGGGCTAAACCATGCACCGCCATCATAACCCAATGCAGTGGTGACCCTTTTCTCTTTACCGTTTTTCAGATTCATAATATACAGATCAATATCGCCACCTTTTGTACTGGTGTACAACATTTTTTTCCCGTCGGGAGAAATAGTGGCTTCTGCATCATAACCTTTGCTGCTGGTAAGCTGCTTTACTATTTTACCATTCAGGTCTGCCACAAAAATATCATAGCTGCTATATAATGGCCAGATGTACTTATTACCGTACTTTGCCCTGTCAGGAACCGGGGGACAATTATTATCTTCTAAATGAGTTGATGCAAAAACTACATGTTTGCCATCTTTTAAAAAAGCGCCACAGGTAGTTCTTCCTTTACCTGAGCTGATCAGTTTTGGTGTGAATTTTTCGCCGTGCATTGGCACTTTGCCAACCCATATCTGGTCGCAGGCAATACCTTCTTTAAGATTGGTTCTTTGAAAAACAATCCACTTTCCATCAAAACTAAAATATGCTTCGGCATTGTCTCCTCCAAAAGTAAGTTGCTGCATATTGGCAAAATGCTTTTCGCCTTCCAACAAAAGCGTATCGTTAGCTGAAACTTTTGTGGCAGAAAAATTTGTGGCTTGGGTAAAAGAAACAAGTCCGGCAATTATAACAACACTTAAAATACAGAAGATAAATATTTTTTTCATCCAATAATAATTTGCGGGCAAAGGTAAATTATGTTAAAATTTATTTTGTCAGCAAATTGTCATGTGCTAACACAAGAGCATGTATTTTTGGGGCATGAAGCATTTTATACTGCCCTGCCTGGTTTTATTGATAACTAACATCGCATGTAATGACCAGGATCAAAAAACAGAGGACACAAAAACTACTGTTCAAACAACTAGAGGCCGGGAGAAATTACTAAAAGATTCTATTTTACAATTTCCCGATTCAATAATAATAAAAGAAAAGCTGATCCAATTTTATCGTGATGAAGCGGAATATGACAAGGCCATAGCCCTAACCAGCCAAGTATTGCAAAAGGATAGTTTGAACGATAGATTCTGGGATATACAGGCCACATTGCAATTTGAAAAAGAAGACAGCTTAAATGCGATCAGGTCTTTTGAAACTGCTTTGAACATTAACCCCCAGCCCCGCTACATTATTTTGCTGGGTTCACTATATGCACAAACTAAAAATCCTAAGGCGCTTAATATGGCCGACTTTTTACTGAAAGCTAAAGTGCCTGATACCGAAAAAGAAGCCTTCTTTATTAAAGGATTATTTTACAATTACACAGGAGACAAGACAAAAGCTATCAGTTTTTTTGATAAATGCCTGAACCTTGATTATAACTTTATGCTTGCCTACAGGGAAAAAGCAATTGCATTGTATGATATGGGTAGATATGCCGATGCCATAACCGTTTTAGATAAAGCGGTAACCCTGCAGAATAATTTTGACGAAGGTTATTACTGGACAGGTCGCTGCCTGGAAAAACTGAACAAACCCAATGAAGCTATTGAAGAATACCAGACAGCATTAATGTATGCACCGGATTATGTGGAAGCAAAGGAAGCGCTTGCAAAACTGGGCGTAAAATAATTATGAATTTTTGAGTGCAGAATTATGAATTAACTTTACCACATAAACACACTATCAACTATCAACTATCAACTATCAACTATCAACTATCAACTATCAACTATCAACCATTAACCAATTCAAAACATGCCCATCATCGCCCCATCCTTATTAGCTTCTAACTTTTTAAACCTGGAATCGGAATGTAAAATGCTTAACCAAAGCAATGCAGACTGGTACCACCTTGATGTGATGGATGGCCGCTTTGTTCCCAATATCAGTTTTGGGCCCATGCTGGTTGAGTTCTTCAGAAAAGCAACTACCAAAGTTTGTGATGTACATTTAATGATAGAAGAACCTGAAAAATATGCAGAGGCATTTAAAAATTCCGGTGCCGATATTCTTACAGTGCACATAGAAGCCTGCAGGCATCTGCACCGCAATATTCAACAAATAAAAAGTTTAGGTATGCAGGCCGGCGTGGCTGTTAATCCGCATACTCCCGTAGAAGCACTTAAAGATGTACTGGCAGATATTGACCTTGTTTGTTTAATGAGTGTAAATCCAGGATTTGGCGGACAGTCATTCATCCCCAATACACTCCATAAAATAAAACAGCTTCGTGAAATGATCGATAAGCAATCATTGAATGTAAAAATTGAAATTGATGGCGGCGTAACTTTAGAAAATGCAAAAGCGATTCTTGATGCCGGCGCAGATGTGCTGGTAGCAGGCAATACGGTTTTTAAAGCTCCCGATCCGATCGCTACTATTGCAGCATTAAAAAACCTATAGAAGAAATCAAAAGTCAAAATTAAAAAAGAGAGCCCAAATGTTTAAGCTCTCTTTTTACTTATTACTCAATACTTATTACTTATTCAGCTTCCACCTTATCCCCATATAAAATTCCCTCCCCCTTGTTGGGCCCCATACAGATGAAATATCAAAGTAAGGACTAAAAGGGTTCTGCCAACTGAGTATGGGCTGGTTTTGCCGGAAATTAAAAATATTTTCGCAGCCTGTATAGATCTCAAAACTTTTGAACAGGTAAGTAAACTGTGCATTTGCAGTGGTATAATCCCGGGAAAAATTAGGACGTTGGTAAACAACAGGATTTGATTTAGTATTGGGCAGGCGTTGCTCTCCAAACCAGTGAATATTCACATCTGCGTGAAATTTATTGTTTACCGGTTTATAGCTGAATGTAGTTAATACTTTATGACGTGGATTAAATGGCAGCACTTCTTTGTTTCCATTATTCATTCGGTACACATCCAAAAAATTGTAGCCTGCTTTAAACTCGTATCGCTTGTATAATTTAATAAAGAGGTCAGTTTGAAAACCATTGCTTACACTCTTACCTGTAAAGTTTTTGATAAATGCTTTAGTTGGGTCAGTATCATAATCAGGGAATACCTGGTTCTGAAAATTCGTTCTGTAATAATCCATGCTGATATAACCAGAAACATTTACTCTTTCAAATTTTTGGGTAATGTTGATACCCATGTTCAATGCCCTTTCAGGTTTGAGTGCTTCCACAAAAACGATATCTCTTGAACTGGCAAGCAGCCCGATATTTTCGCTGAACAAATTAACAGTACGCCAGCCCGTACCAATGTTTGCACGAATAGTTAGTTTAGCAGTTGGGTCATACTTCAACAATGTTCGTGGCGTAACATACCAGCCAAACTGGTTATGATTATCGGCTCTTACACCTGCTATCCACGTCAGTTTGCCTTTTAAAAACGTAAGCATATTCTCTGCAAACAGGCCTAATATTTTTTCTTTACGTTGATAGTTTCCGTCATAATTACGGTTAATAATATTATCTGTAAACACAATGTCTTCTTCCAGGTTCAGGCTTTTAAAACTGATCCCGGTCTTTAAGGAATGATTGGATGTTTTTGTTAGTTCATACTGCAGGTTTACAAAAGCATTTGTTTGCTTTGCCTTATAAGATAGAGAGCCAAAAAAAGATTGTTGATCCTGGTGAAAACCTGATGTATATAATGTTACCCGGTGCAGGTCATTGAAGCGGTAACTTGTTTTAGCCCACATTTCAGGCTGGTTAAGCGATACCGCATTTCCATAAACACTACTACTACCCTTATGTTCTTTGGGGTTAAAAAATATTTGCCCACCGGTGCGCTTCTCATTTAAGAAACGCAGGGCTATCTCGCTGCTCCAGCCCCAGTCCTTTTCCTTGCCGATCTTCCATTTATTCATTACCATGTAGCGGGCAAGCAAAGGAAGATCAAGAAAATTATCCTTATCCTTATCAACTTTATTGGCAGGCTGCACGGTATGAAAAGCCAACATGCTATGCCATTTACCTGCTTTAAAATTGGTAGCCAGGTTCAGGTGCTTTTCTAAAAAACTATTCATGTACACATTCGCAAATAGTTTTTCAGAAGCGTTGGGCTTTTTTGTTTCTACATTGATCTGTCCACTAATACTCTCATGCCCCTGCAACACACTGTTTGCCCCTTTGGAGATATAAATATTATCAACCAGTGTACCGGGTATGCCGCTGATGCCATACGTAAAGGTTAATCCCTGTATCATGGGGAAACCATCTATCAACACCTGGTTATATACACCCGATAAACCAAGTATCCTCAATTCTTTTGCATTAGTAATGATGTTGGTGGTTTGTGGCTGAACAGATGACTGCGTTTCAAAACAACCGGCAAGATCGCAACAGGCTGCTTTTTTTAATTCTACCGAAGTAAGTACTTCCGTTTTAAAAGGATTAAGGTTCGATAGCACAGTGCCTGGTTTTTCAGCATTCACTACAACTGTTTGCAGGTTGCTTTTTTCCTTTAATGCAAACACTACAGTTTCCAGGCTACTTACATCCAGTGTATCTGATAAAAAGCCGGTATGGCTTGCAATAAGCTTGGTATTGGCTCCGCTTTTAATTATAGAAAAGCTTCCATCTTCAGCTGCCTTGATACCTTTTTTGTTATTTGACCAAAAAACAGAAGCTCCCGGTAATGGCTGTTTATTTGCATCAACAACCTTTCCGGTAATGGTTTGTGCAGCACTGCCTAAAGGCAACAACAGGCATGTATAAAGAATGAACTTCAGCATTAATTAGTTTTAACTTTATAAGGCCTGTCATCGGGATCACTACAACCACCTGTATTTTCAATGGCTTTGTAAATTTCTTTTGTACTTACCATTGCTGGATTATAGGTAACCTTAAAAACTGATGTAGGTCCTGCTTTACCCGGCACACAATTACTTACGCCTTTTAAATCTTTTACATTGTCTGCAAGGGTTTTCAGGTCGTTACTGCAGGTAACACCTTTTACTTTAATGGTGATGGTTGAATCGGTGAGCGGCTTTGTGTTATATGCAAACGATCTGTTACTGATGGCTGTAAAAACCAGTATAGCAATAATGAGTTTTTTAATCATGGTAATTTATTTTTTTGATTATAAAATGCTGTGCAAATGTACTTACTAATAAAAAAGTTGCAGAACAATCTGTCCGCAACTATTTTTAAAGAGATGTAAATAATGTTCTTAAACTGCAAACGCCTGTATCATTCCTAAAACAGAAGCTAGCATTACTATACATTTCCAACAATTTGTTCTGTTCATTTTTATTAATTTTATAAATGTAAAAATACATGTTATAGCGTTTTGGTTTTGTTAATAATTGCAGCAAGATCAGCAGGTATCTCCATCGGTTTAAGCGGGGGAACATTTGCCCCGCCGGTATTACCTGTCGGAATTTTGCCTACGAATGATTTAACTCCACCAAACAGTAAACGTGGCAGCTGTCCTATAATCTCTTTTCCATTTTTTATCCTGATACCAAACCGTAACATTTTCCAGTGTACTAATGTATGCTCAACAGGATAAGGCTGTCCCAAGATATGGGCACGCTCCAGGTGCCGCCAACTCTGGGTGTATTTTTTTTCAGCAAAATCCATATGGGCCGCTTCCAGTTCCTGCCTGTAGAACGGTTTTAACAGCTGCGGCATTGTTGTATATAGCTTCATGATCAGAATTTAATTTTAATACCCCCATTTATTACAAAACCTTCTGTATGATTCCAGATATCATCAAACGATGGAGTTTGATGTGGTGGATTCACGACTGTTTTGTATTTACTTTGCCGCTGATCAGTAAAGTTCTCAAAATTGATATATGCTGATACTTTACCAAAGGTTTTTTGTGCCATAAATCCAAACTCCCAAAATGACGGTGTCCTGTTACCATTGTATAAAAACTGCCTGTCGGTCAAATAACCTTCTAACCCTAATTTAAAATTGTCCTCCTTCTCATACATCATGGTAAGGTTTAGTTTATTTTTTGGCAACAGTGGCAAAAACTGGTTGCCTGTTAAATATTTTGCTTTGGCATTGGTGAAAGTATAGCCCACAAATAATTTCAGGTCATGTTTAAAAATGAATTTCAGATTTGTTTCAAATCCACTACTGTTAACCGGCCTTGATGCATTTATGAAAAAGTAATTTCCAAATATGTCAGGGTTTAATACCAATGGTTTATTGATGCTGGTATAAAAAAACATTTGATTGATACTGAATACAAGATCTGGAGTAATGTTTGTTTTTAAATTAATATCCGCTGTTCCGCCTACACTTCTTTCTGCCAGCACATTGTTCAAAGGGAGTATATTCTGGTACTGCATGGTTTCTGTTTGTTCAGTAAAAACAGTAGGTATTTTATACCCTAAGCCCCCTCCAATACGGGAAGTGACCTTATTACTAATTTTAAATAATGCAGAAAGCCTCGGCAGTACAAAGGTTTGATCTTTTTTATAGCGGTTATTTTTATAATTCACATGATCTACTCTCAGGCCACTTTCCAGGATAACCCTGTCGGTAAGATCCCAGGTATCCTGTATATAGATCCCTGTAGTAAAAGATCGTGCATGCAGGATCCGCATATTTCGGTGATTGAATTTATCAAACACAAAATTTAAACCGCTTATGAGTGTATGCTTCTGTTTATTGACCAGTAAGGATATGTCAGTAAAGCTATTTGTATTAAGACCCGAAAAAGCATAAGAACGCAAAGTAATTACCCTGTCAAAAAAACCAAGACTTTGTTTCAGTTTAAATTTATTTCCGCTTCTAAATTGCTTGTCAATTTCCAATGTAGTGATATTTCGTACTGTACGGTTCTCCTCAAAATATGTATGTAAAGGATTTTGCCGTCCTTTGATTACCTGCATATCACCACCGGTATTAGATCCCCGGGTAAAACTATTGCCCAGCATAATACTCAGCGAAGAGTCCGGGTAAAAAAATAGTCGTGGATTGATTGTAAAATTTTTACTCTTCGGTAATTCTGAAAAATCATCCTTATCTACATCATAAGCTTTCTGAAAATTCGCCAGTCCCAAAAAACTAAACCCGATCTTTCCTTTCTTTTGTGATGCGTATGCCCCAATATTGGTTTGCCCGATAATTGATTGGTTAAACATAAGATCATACTCACCCTTTTCATTTGGCGTTTTAGATATAAAATTGATCACCCCTGCAATTGCACCGCCACCATATAAAGTTGATGCAGGGCCTTTTATTACTTCTACCTGTTTAAGGTCTAACGGCGGAATTTCCAGTATGCTCAACCCACTTGCAAAATTTCCATAATTGGGATAGCCATCTTTCAGCAATTGGGTGTACCTGCCATCCAGGCCCTGCACCCGTATGCTGGCATTGCCACTGGTAGCCGATGTTTGCTGCACCTGCAAACCTGTGCTTTCATGCAAGAGCATGGATACATTTGCAGGACGCATATTATTCTTTTCATCCAGTTCTTCCCCATCAATGGTTTCAACACGGGTGGGTGTATTATTAATAGTACGGCTTGTACGGGTACTTTGTACAATCACTTCATCCATTTCTTCTTCTTCCGCAGCAGTTAAAAGAATGATCACAACATTATTGTCCTGCAAGGGAAAAACAAATTGCCTTGTTATTGGCTCATAACCGGTAAAGCTGAAAGTAATGGTTTGTTTGCCGTTTGGAATATTAGCTAACGAGATCATAGCACTGCTGTCGGCTGAACTGCCAATACTATTATTTTTTATACCTGCACTGGCACCAGCTAATGGCTCAAGTGTTTTGCTGTCTTTAATTATGGCGGTAAAATTATTTTGTGCAATTGCACTATACATCAACATGGTTGCTGTAAGCAACGCAATTATTTTTTGCATCAATTAAATTTTAATGTAGAAAGATATATATGCTATTAAGCATACAAACTGGCAATGTTCATCATTGCATAGATCCATTAAACCATTTTGGGAGGCTGCCAGATATTTCCAAAATAATTGGAAGGGAGTGAAATATTATCGTAAAAACTGCAGAGTGCATTTTTTACGATAACATTTTGAATTATAATGCCGGGTGATTGAAAATTTACAGAAACAATGTGTACACAGCAGGAGCAGTCGCAAAGAGAACCGCAGTCCTCAGTTTCATCCTCGGCATGATCGCCTGCTTGTGCTAGTGAACTACTCTGCTGCTCCTCGCTACATACACCCGTCTCTGCACAGGCTAAACCCGGAAGTACCAATAAGTAAATACTGAATATGAGCAGGATCTTTTTCACGCAGCAAAAATAACTGTTTTAAAAAAAATATGTGATGTTATTTGTTATTATTATCACAACACTGTTGCAATGTGATAACCGATCAATGTATCTCATCGATTTTTTTATACATCTGCTCCAGCACCGCCAAATTAAGTTTTAGCCAGTTCCGCTCTCCCTTGGGCCAGTTGTATTTTTGCCTGATCAATTTGCCAGCCATGGCATAAGCCTTCATGGCCTGCTCCTTATTATAAAAACAATTTATCCAGTTTGCTTTCAGCTCATCTTCTTTCTTTAAAAAGATGCCGCCGCCATACCATTTAAAACAGGATGGCAGTCCCCAGAAAGAAACATACTGGTCATTTTTAGCAAGAATACTTTTATAGAACAATACAAAGAAATACAGGTTCTCCTTCAGGCGTTGGTGAATGGCGGAGTCAGATTCTGTTGTTGTTGGTTTTATACGCCAGCGATTGTTCTCCATGTAAAAAGGTTCTTTGGATGGGTCCCTGAATCTCTTACCGGATCCAATAAATTTCAGGTTGGTAATGCTTTCAATACCTACATTTACCAACACCAGTTCATCAGCCGAAATTTTAGCGATCTTATAAATATCTTTTCCTTTATCAATTGTATTATTGATAGTAATTATTTTGGTTTTTTCATCAAAAGCCCAGGTGCCGTAATCCAAAACATTTCTCGGGTTCTTTATAAATGTGCCCCCGGTAGAAAAGTAAAAACTCCGGTACGGTATCTCGAATTTTGAATTTTCATCCATGCCTTCCAGCGACTCTTCATCATCCTTTAATGCCCAGCCCTGGCATAAAATTGTAAATATATCTTCAGCAGTATCCAGGTAAATCAGTTCCTTATGCTGCTCTCCACTTTTGTTCTCAGCAGCCTGATCTTCTTTTTTTATTTTACCGGTTTTATCAGCACTGTTATTGCAGGAAAAAATGATTGCAGGAATTACAATTATTGAAAAAAATCTTTTGATCACAAGTATAATATTGATCCGTAAATTTAGCACATTGCAAAACACTTAAAATATTTATCTTCATATAATGAGATCTGTTATTACCATTATTATCCTGCTGTTCGCCCTGCCTTGTTTTTCTCAAACCAAATCGGCCATGGTAAGCGGCCGGGTAATTGACGAAAACGATAACCCTATTGCCAAAGTATCAATAGTTATCCTGGGTAAAACAACAGGCCTCACCAGTAACGACAGTGGCAGCTTTAGCATAAAAGTACCTTCCGGTAAATCTTTCGCACTCGTTTTTTCTTACACCGGCTACAACGAGATACAAAAGAATTTTTACCTGAGTGAAGCAGAGGAAGAAAAAATAACCATACAAATGGAAAGGGGCAGTAAAACCCTTAAAACCGTGGAAGTAGGTAGCGAAAAAGAACGCACCGAAACCGGCCTGGTTAAAATAAATCCGAAGACTGCCATCATATTGCCAAGCACTACCGGGGGCGTTGAAGGGATGATAAAGATACTGGTGGGTAGTAATAATGAGCTCACTTCGCAATACAGTGTACGTGGTGGTAATTATGATGAGAACCTTATCTACATCAACGACTTTGAAATTTTTCGTCCTTACCTGGTACGCAGCGGCCAGCAGGAAGGTCTTAGTTTTATCAATCCTGAACTGGCTAAAAATGTGAATTTTTATACAGGAGGTTTCCAGGCAAAATATGGAGATAAAATGAGCAGTGTATTGGATATTCAATACAAAAAGCCTGCAGCCTTTGGTGGCTCGGCTTATGTAAGTTTATTGGAGCAGGGACTGCACCTGGAAGGTGCTGCAAGAAAAGGAAGAATAACCTACTTACTGGGCATCAGGAACCGCAGCAATAAAAATTTATTAAAAAGCCAGGAGACTTTGGGTTCATACATTCCTTCTTCTTCCGATGCACAGGCTTTTATTACTTATAAACTGAATGAAAAAATACAACTTGAATTATTAGGTACATACTCTGTTACAAAATTTACCCTGTTCCCGGAATCGGCGCAAAAAACAACTTCGGTTTTCTCTCCTTTGTTTACGGCCAACCTTGGACTGGATATTTTATTTGAAGGACAGGAAAGAGATGGGTACAAAACAAATCTGTTGGGGCTGAGTGTTTTGCATACGCCCAATAAAAAATTAAAATTAAAATGGATGGTAAGCCGTTTTCAAAACAAAGAGAATGAGAATTTCGATATTGCTGGCCAGTACCTTTTTGGCGATCGTGATTTTGATAATACCAGCAGCACGTATGGGCAAATAGTGAACCCGCTGGGCGCAGGCTATTATCAAAACTATGGACGCAATGAACTGGACATTACAGTGTACAATGCCAGTCTGAAAGGAAGTTACAGCACAGCCAATCATGTAATTCAGTTTGGCAACAGTATTGAGCAAACCAATATTTTTGACAGGCTTAAAGAATGGGAATACCAGGACAGTGCAGGTTATTCTCTTCCTTACAATCCTGCACAGCTTAATTTATTCAGATCATTAAATTCTACAGCCGATCTATCCATTCAAAAATACAGTGGTTATATACAGGATAATATTCTCTTCAAGAACAATAAAGATATTACACTGCAGGCAGGTGTTCGTTATAATTACAACTCCCTCAACAAAGAATTTTTAATAAGCCCACGTATGCAGGTAAGCTTTAAACCTAACTGGAAAAAAGATGTGATCTTTAAACTGGCTGCAGGCGCATATCATCAACCCCCATTTTATAGAGAACTCAGAAGATATGACGGCACTTTAAATACACAGGTAAAAGCGCAAAAAAGTTACCAGGTTGTTGCGGGTATGGATTATAATTTTAAAGGGTTAGAAAGCCGCCCGTTCCGTATAACTGCAGAGGCCTATTACAAAACTATGAGCAGCGTGGATGTGTATGATATTGACAATGTAAAGATTCGTTATGCCGGAAACAACAATGCAAAAGCATACGCAACAGGTATTGAAGCAAGGCTTTTTGGTGAACTGGTAAAAGACGCAGAGAGCTGGTTAAGCATCGGCATTATGCAAACCAAAGAAAACCTGGATAATGATTTTTATTACCAGTATAAAAATGCTGCCGGAGAAATTATCACATCAAAGAGTACTGACCAGGTAGCAGTTGACAGTATAAAAAATAATGTGGGTTTTGTACGCCGGCCTACTGATCGTTTAATAACGGCAGGTTTGTATTTAGAAGATTATCTTACCACCAATAAGAATTTTAAATTTCATTTGAACCTGATCTATGGTAGTAACATGAGTTATAATATTCCAAACAGTGTTAAGTACCGTAATGCACTAACGATAGAACCTTATATAAGAGTTGATGTTGGTTTTAGTGCTCAACTGCTGAGTGAAAAAAGCAAGCGCCGCAGCCATAGCCCCTTCCGCAGCTTTGAGAACATCTGGGCAAGCTTTGAAGTATTTAATTTGATAGACCGCCGCAATACTATTTCTTATCAACTGATAAAAGACTTTGCAAATAATATATACAGCATTCCCAACCGCTTAACACCCCGGTTGGTAAATTTTAAGATCGTAGGGAGGTTTTAAAGCCACTTATCATGAAGATTTATTCAATAATAACATCACTGCTTCTCTTTGTAGCACAGCTATCTGTTGCACAAACTAAAACGCAGCGCCTGGATGAGATCATGAAACAGTACCATACATACAATATGTTTGATGGCAGTGTATTGGTTGCAGAGAATGGAAAAGTAATTTACAAAAATGCTTTTGGAATGGCTAACCGGGAGTGGAATATTCCTAACACAACCGATACAAAATTCATGTTGGGCTCTGTATCCAAACCCATTACAGCAATTCTCATGCTTATACAGGTGCAGAAAGGATTGGTAAGTCTTGACAAAACCATATCTGATTATATTCCAGAATTTTCAAAAAAGAACGGCAGCAGGATAACGATCAGACAACTCCTCAGTCATACCTCAGGCATACCTAACTACGATATCACAAAAGATTTTTTTCCAAAAATAAGCAGGCAAAATTTTACAAGGCAGGAATATATAAAATTGTTTATGGATTCTGCTTTGGCATTTGAACCTGGTACAAGATATTATTATAGCAGCTGGGGATATTACACACTCGGTTACATCATGGAAAAAGTTACCGGAAAATCATACGCTCAATTAATGAAAAATGATATTTTTGATAAACTCGGCATGAGCAGTTCGGGTTCTTATTTTCACACCCAGGTTGTAAACAAAAGAGCATCGGGCTATGATTATACATTGGGAGGCTACAGCAGTGCTGATTTTCGTGATCAATCAAATACCATGGGAACCGGAGACCTGTATTCAACCGTAGAAGACCTTTTTAAATTGCATGAAGCACTTAGTAATCATACTTTACTCAATAAAAAATTGAGTGATGAAATGTTTACACCTGGAATGAGGCCTGCCCAATATGGTTATGGCTGGTTCAACAAACAATTTAAATATACCCCAACAGACAGTGTTACATCTAATTTTCATTTGGGAATGACAGAAGGGTTTCTATCTTTTTTTATCAGGATACCATCTACAAACAGCATGGCTGTTATTTTGTGTAACAGCTCGCCAACAGATTTTTTTGGTATCATCGGTAATCTTGTAAAAGTACTTTACAATAAACCGGTTGTAGTAAAAAAGCCGGTACATAAAGAGATGGAAACGATCATTGCCGCTAAAGGCGTAGCAAAAGCTGTTGAGGAATATCAACGAATGAAAAAAGATACCGCCAATTATTACATTGATTGGATATCGATGGATTTTTTAGGCAACCAGTTATTCACCTTAAAAAGATATGAAGAAGCAAGAATACTTTTCGAGAATAACGCAACAGAATTTCCAACACGTGATCTTGTATTGATCAGCCTCGCAAAAACATATGAAGAACTTGGCAGAAAAGAAGATGCTATAATCTGGTATAAAAAAACACTCGCCATTAATGCGGGATATGAAGAAGCAAAAAACAGGCTAAAGGAACTGGAGAATAAATAAGATATTCATACACCTGACAATATCCTGCAGTTTATATTTTCAATAGTTTATTTACTTATTAAAACTTTTCTTTAATCTTCCTGCAGCATAGCCCTGGGCATCTTTTGCATCCGGTACTACAGTAGCCATACCATAAAATTCATGCGTTACACCCTCATATAATTTATAATCAACTTCCACACCTGCTTCTTTCAGTTTATCAGCAAGTATTTTTCCTTCTGTTTGCAAAAGATCGATCTCTGCGGCTATAATTGTAGTTGCTGGTAAACCTTTCAGGTTTGCCTTAACCAAAGAAATGCGTGGATCGGCAGAAGCAGCCAGGTTTGGAAGATAATGTTTAACCATCCATTCGATTAAAGGTTTACTTAGTGGCTTAGCAGTTCCATATTTTTGATAGGAAGCTGAGTTCATATCATTATTAGCCACAGGATAAACCAATAATTGATGTAGAGGCATCATCAAACCTTTGTCTCGTGCCATTATACTTACATTACAAGCCATATTACCCCCTGCACTTTCGCCGGCAACAGCAATCATTTTTGGATTGCCTTTTATAGAAGCTGCATTTTTTAACACCCATTGGTAAGCAGCAAAAGCATCGTTATGTGCTGTAGGAAACTTATGCTCTGGACCCTGACGGTAATGTACCGACACCACTACAGCGCCCACCTGCTCTGCTAATCCTCTTGGTCCTGCATCATATACATCCAGGTCAGCAATCACCCATCCGCCACCATGATAATAAACTATAATAGGATAAGTACTGTCCCCACCTCTTGGAGTATAAATACGAATATGAATCATGCCTCCACTCACCGGAATATCTTTACCCATTGTGTCTACCGTTGAAAGAGGCATTGGAATATTATTCTCTTTCATCACATCCATTACAGCAGTTGTAGGTGTAGGTTGTTTACGGGCTTCCTGTGGCGTTAAAGTTTCCAAAGGAGGAGCTCCATAGCTTGCCAGCTTTTCTATCACAACAGCCATCTCGTTATCAATGTTTGGAGCCCAATCAGGTTTAGCACCTTTGGGCTTTAGTTCTGAAGATTCCTTTGTGTTGTTGTCAGTCATACTATTGGTACTGTCTTTAGTTGTATTACTGCTGGTATCTGTATTATTACACGCCTGCATAAAAAATGTTATTACCATTAACACAATAATTAAAGGTTTAAAATGCATATTTCATTTTTATTATTGTGAAAAGATAATAACCTGAACCATGATTTAGATTCTAATAATTATTTATAATCTGGGAGTTATTATTATTTATAAGGAGGTGCACTAAACAGATTCCCTGGAAGTCTTATCTGCCACAACCAAGCCTATACCACCAATTATAGCAATACCAGCAGCATAAAGTGGCCATGCAAGTTTTTTGCTTTGTTCATTATTCGTTTCAAGCGCTCCAAAAGCTGCAAGGGTATTATGTTCAAAATCAACCCCACGTATCAGTAATAAAATGGTACCGATAACAATTACGATTAGTCCTACTACTTTCATAAAATATCATTTTTTCAAGATGAAAACTGTAAAGTTCAATAATAATGCCATAGCCAATAAAATTGTTAAAAATAAAAATCAGATTGATTTTACTAGCAAATTTCACTTGAAATATGAGTATCCATGCCTATTTCATGTTATGTTTAAATTATTAATGGGGAAATTATTTCTCTATTATACAAAATCTTATCCTCCATTGCAGAGGTATTTCAAACGGCATAGTACTTGATTAAAATGATTAACACCATGCCCCATTGTATCAATATTTTCATGGGTAATATTAACATGTTGTTGATAAGTAAATATGCAATCTATTAAAAGCATTTCGTTACATTTGGTAAAGACAAGTTAGAAGTACAATTGAATTTAAATTGATAACTAACCGCTGCTATGTATGCCCTTTTATCCAGCATGACAGAAACAGTGGCAAAAACTAAAATCCATTGACAGAAGCGATCATTAACCTCGAAACCGTAAACCCTATCGAATTTTTTGGCGTAAACAACGGTAAGTTAGACATCTTAAAAAAGAAATTTCCCCTCTTAAAAATTCTCAGTCGTGGTACACAAATAAAATTAAGCGGAGCTCCTGAACAAATTGAAGGTGCTAAAGAAAAAATTGATCTTATACTCCGTTATCTTGAGCGGAATGGCCACATGAGTGCCAATTATTTTGAACAGATACTGGGAGGCGATGATGAAAGGGTTGTAGATAATTTTATGGATCGAAATCCAAACGATGTATTGGTATTTGGCCCCAATGGTAAAACTGTAAGGGCCCGTACAGCTAACCAGAAAAAGATGGTTGAAGCCTGCGATAAAAATGATATCCTTTTCGCTATTGGCCCTGCCGGAACCGGAAAAACATATACGGCCGTAGCTTTGGCAGTACGGGCTTTAAAAAATAAATCAGTTAAAAAAATAATTTTAACAAGGCCGGCTGTTGAAGCAGGAGAAAGTCTTGGTTTTTTGCCTGGCGACCTGAAGGAAAAAATAGATCCATACTTACGGCCATTGTATGATGCACTTGATGATATGATACCTGCTGATAAGCTGGGTTATTATATGAGTACCCGTACCATTGAAATTGCACCGCTTGCATATATGCGTGGCCGCACTTTAGATAATGCTTTTATCATTCTGGACGAGGCACAGAATACGAACGACCTGCAGATAAAAATGTTTTTAACAAGGATAGGGCCAAGTGCAAAAGCCATTATCACTGGTGATCCTACACAAATTGATCTGCCAAAGAACCAGTCGAGCGGTTTATTTAAAGCCACCCGTATTTTAAAGAACATTGAAGGTATTGCCCATATTGAGCTGGATGAAGAAGACGTGGTAAGGCACCGTTTAGTAAAACAGATCATTAAAGCATACAATAAAGATGATGTAAGATTAACGGAGATCAAAAAGTTATAACATATTCGACTTACTAACCTTAGATATATCAGGGGCAGCCAAAAGCTGCCTCTTTTTTTATTGTACCTGCCTGCTATATGAATATTTTAGAAAAAAGAATTGAAAACTAAAAATTAAAATTACTTTTATACTTCCCCAGCAGGTTAACTTGCCTGCCTAACTTTTAAAAAAACTGATATGAAAAAATTGTTCCTGGTATGCCTTATTGTTACAGCTTTAGCTGCCTGTAATACACCTTCTTCGGAATCACCATCAGCCACCATTGATGGTATGTTTACAGCCATGAAAAACGGAAATGTTGAGGATATGAAGAAATTCATTACCAAAAATGACGTAAACATGCTTGAGTCTGCAGAGAAACTCATGATGAGTGTAAACCCTGAAGGCTTACAAAAGATGAAAGATAAAATGACGAGCCAGTTCAAGGAGAAAGTAAAGGACGTAACCTATACCTTGAAAAATGAAAAAGTTGACGGCAATAATGCCACGGTAGATGCTGAAGTTACAGAAGGCGGCAAAAAGGATACGCACACTTTTAACCTGGTAAAAGAAGATGGTGCCTGGAAAGTGGCTTTACTGAACTCAAAGGATGGTATGTTCAACAGCATGAAAGGCGATATGGGTAATGAAATGCAGGACGCCCAGGATGGCCTGGAAAAACTGAGAAATATGCCACCCGACTCCTTAAAAAAATTAATGGATAAAGGTTTAGAAATGATGGATTCTGCAAATAAAAAAATGAAGGAAAATTAATTTTAACACTGTGTAAAAGCATCCGCCAGCTGGCGGATGCTTT